>JAQNCU010000246.1 GCA_029077775.1 Acidocella sp.
ATAATCATAAAAGCTCATGCTCGCCATGTCGCCGTCGCTGTGGCGGGTTTGCTGGTAGCGTTGGAACAGGTTGAACTGTTCAGCGGTGGCGCGCGGCGGGGCTTCAAGGACCAGCAGATCGGCGTTGATGCGGGCGATGCGCTTCTGGGTGCGGCTGGGTGTGAAATCCCGCGCGCGGATGCGGATGGGCATGCAGGCGGTGCAGGAAGGGCAGACGGGCGCATAGGCGATGTTATGGCTGCGGCGGAAGCCGCCACGGGAGAGCTTGTCGTGCAGGGATTCAGCCGAAACACCCGCCAATTCAGTGACGATTTTACGCTCCGTACGGCCCGGCAGATAGGGGCAGGGCAAGGGCGCCGTGGTGTAGAAAAAATTCGGACGGCGGGCAGGCTTGAAGCTCATCTGATATCAGGTTTCGGGGTTCGGGGGGCGGCGTCAATCATGAGGTCAGGGCGACCGGACCAGGACCAGGCCGGAGAGCAGGTCATGCCCGGCGCGGTGGCGTGGGCCGACCAGAGCCAGCGCGAAGGGCACGCACGCGAAGAAGAAGCTGACCCAGAGCAGGAGCGACCAGACCAAAGCCTGCGCTATGGTTGGCGGGGCGAAACTGGCATCCTGCCGGACCGCGAGACCCATGGCGCGCTGGCCCGGTGTGGCGCCGCGCGTGCCAACCAGCGCGGTGAAATAAAGCAAAGGCAACAGCGGCACGATGTGGAAGGCGAACCAGCCCAGGCCGAGCGTGATGATGCCGAAAACCGCGATAAACAGCGCGGCGGCGGTGCTGACGATGCCGATCAGCAGAAAATCAATCATGAGCGCGCAAAAACGGCGGATGAGCAGGCCCTGGGTGAGAGAGTCAGCATTGGCTGGCGCGTTTAGCAATTGGCTCATCGGCGGATAATGCGCCGTTTGGCGGGGCCAGTGCAAGCATGATGATGAGGGCGAAGCATCCGGCCACGGGCACGGCATAGAGAAAGACCGGCGCGGCTGGGGTGAGCAGCAGAAGGGGTGCCAGATAGACTAACCCGCCAAAAGCCACATGCCAGAGCGGCATTGTGGGGCGGTAACAAAGTGCCAAAGCGGCGGTGATGGTGATGGTGTCATAAGCATAGGCATGGGGTACGGCGAGGAAGCCGCCGGTGAGCAGGGCGGCGGCGGCAAGGCGGTAGGGCCCGCGCCGGGCGACCAGCCACATCAAAGCCGCGACAGTAAGGGTGGCGGCAAGCTGCCCTGCCCAGGCGAGGGCGGGCGGTGCGCCGAGGCTGATGAGGTTGGCGGCGGGGGTGACGAGAATGTGCAGGTTGAGGCCGTGACCTGCGAAAATATCGGCCTGATAGCCGGCGAGCGAGATGGCCCAAAGCGGCCAGAGCCCGACGGGGAAGATGATGCAGGACAAAGCGACGAGGCCAATTGCGGTGAGTGTTGCGGTGATGATCGCCCGCCATTCATGGCGCGCCAGCAACAAAACGGGCAGCAAAAGGCCGAGTTGTGGTTTGAGCGTGAGCAGCCCGAAGGCGATGCCGGCCAAAGCCGGGCGGCGGGGCAGCCATGCCAGCCCCGCCAACAACAACGCCGTGGTGAAGCAGGCGGTCTCACCCGTGGCGAGGTTCAGCAGGCAAGCCGGGCTGGCCAGGATGGCGAGCATAACGGGGCCGCGCCGCGTGGGGAACAGGGCGATGATGGCGGCGATGATGGCGATGAGGCCAGTGAGGCTCCAGAGCCATTGCGCATATGTGAAGGAGAGATATTTCAGCCACCAGGTGACCAGCAGCAGGGTTGGAGGGTAGAGATAGGGATAAAAACTGTCGAACCCGGGATAGAGGGTTTGCTGAAAGCCGCGCAGGGCATCGGTATTGTACAACAATGCCACCGGATGGCTGGCGGCGAAGCGCGGATATGACCAGAACGCCATAAAATCTGAGTTGAGCCGGGATTTGTCGGCCAGCATGATAATGAGGATCGCGACATCCAGCGCCGCGCAGACGAGGATGATGATGGCGGGCAGAAGGCTCCCCGGGCCGGATGTTTGGTTGGTTGTTCTGGTTTGTGGCACTATCTATGCCTTAGCGGCGGGGCTTTGAGTTGGGTAGGGAGAAGACGATGGCGCGGGCTCATGCGGTGACTTATCTGCTCGGCACGAAATTTTACAAAATGGCGTATGTGGAATTTGGCAACCCGGCGGCACCGCCGGTGATATGCGTGCATGGGCTGACGCGTAACGGGCGGGATTTCGACGTGCTGGCGGCGGCCCTGGCGGAGAGGTTCCATGTGATCTGCCCGGATTTGCCGGGGCGGGGAAAATCTGACTGGCTGGGCGATGCGGGCCTGTACCAGCCCGCGAGCTATGTGGTGGCGCTGGCGCATTTGCTGGCGGTGATCGGCAGGCCCGTATCATGGGTTGGCACCTCGCTCGGCGGGATTTGCGGGATGATGCTGGCGGCGGCCGGGAACACGCCGATCAGCCGGATGGTGTTGAACGATATCGGGCCGCATATTCCGGCAGCGGCGCTAAAACGTATTCGTGATTATATGGTGGCAGCACCTGAGCGTTTTGCCTCGATGCCGGCGTTGGAGGCGCATCTGCGGGAAATCCATGCGCCGTTCGGGGCGCTGAGCGATGCGCAATGGGGGCAATTGGCGCGGTTCTCCGGACGATCAGTGCTGGACCAGACCGGGGCGGGCGCTTTTGCCATGCATTATGACCCGAAGATTGTGGAGCCGCTGCGGGTGACCGTGCCGCTGGATGTGGATATGTGGCCGCTTTGGGAGATGATCAAAATGCCGATATTGGCGATCCGGGGCGCGCAGAGCGATTTGTTGCTCGATGAGACCTTCGTGCGGATGCGCGAGGAAGGTGCGGCAGGCTATGTGGTGCATGATGCCGGGCACGCGCCCGCGCTGATGGATGATGGGTCGGTTGCCGCGATTATGGCGTTTCTCGACGCGGGTTGACCGGGCTCTTGAATTTCTGGGCCGTGACAAGAGCGTTATGATTTTATGACCAAGGCGGGTTTTGATTGATCGGCCTGGAACGCGCCTTAAATTATGGTCGATGAGCAAAAAACTGGCTGTGTGGGCGCATATTCCGTTGTTGAAACGGGCGATCTATAACGCGGGGGTGGCGACGGCGACGCAGCGTGTGAGCTTGGTTGCCGCCGGGTGCGCGTTTTATGCCACCCTGGCGCTGTTTCCCACCATCACCATGCTGATCTCCCTTTATGGGCTCGCCTTTAACCCCGATACCGTGCAGCCGCAGCTTTTGTATTTGCAGAGCTTTATGCCGCCCGCCGCGTTTTCGTTGATATCGGAGCGGATTCAGAGCGTGGTGGCGCAGCCTGTGCGGGGGCTGGGCACCGGGTTCATTATCAGTTTGCTGATCTCACTATGGTCGGCTTCGACCGGCACCAAATCGATTCTGAACGCGCTGACCTTGGCTTATAATGAGGATGAGACGCGCGGTATGATCAAGTTCCAACTGGTTTCCCTGGGGATGACCCTGGTGGCGGTGATCGGGACCGCCTTTGCCATCGGGATTTTGGTGATGATCCCGCTTTTGCTGGCGTTGATGGGCTTGCCGCCGGGGGCTAAATTTCTCGTCGGGCTGTTGGGGTTTTGCGCCATGGTGGCGTTTGTGCTGGCGGCTTTGGGGTTGTTGTACCGGTTTGGGCCCGCGGGTGGGGGGCGTGTGTTTTTCGCGCCGGGGGCCGGGTTCGCGACGGTTTTATGGCTGTTGGGCTCGTGGTTGTTCGGGTTTTATGTCGGCCATTTCGCGGCCTATAGTATTACTTATGGCCCGCTTGCCACGTTGATCGGGTTGATGATGTGGTTTTACCTGTCGGCCTATGCCGTGCTGTTCGGGGCGGAGGTGAACGCTGCCCTCGATCTGGAATGGACCAAGCGGCCCGCCATGGCCGCTGAGGTTGCCGCGCCGCGTGATTGAGATATAATTGCGGGAACCGGGCATTGCGCGCCACGCGCGGGCCCGGTCAACTTTGGTCTTTAGGATTGATTAACCCAAACATCGTCAAAATTTGACGACAAAAGCAAGGATAACCGCCGTGGCGAATGAAAAGTCGCAAAACGTGCAGGACGTGTTCCTGAATCACGTGCGCAAAAGCAAAACCCCTGTGACCGTGTTTCTCGTCAATGGCGTGAAGTTGCAGGGTGTAATCACCTGGTTCGATAATTTTTCCGTGTTGTTGCGCCGGGATGGGCATACGCAATTGGTCTATAAACACGCGATCAGCACCGTAATGCCGGGCGCGCCGATTATGTTGTTCGATGCCAGCAAGGCCGAGGGCGCGGCGACGACCGAGCCTGGGGCCACGCTGAAATTACAGCGTGGCGAGCCAGATTACGGCGCGGACCTCGAAGGCTGAGAGAGACCCAGGCGCCGCCAAACCGGGCGGCGATTTTAGTGCCATGGGATAAATCCGTGGCGCGGTTGAGTGCTGACTCTCGCTCGGCCGAGGCGCGGCTGGCCGAGGCGGTGGGGCTGGCGGCATCCATCGGGCTGGTGGTGGTGCATGAGGATGTGTTCCAGCTGCGCCATCTCACCCCCGCCACCCTGTTCGGCAAGGGCCAGGTGGAACGCGCGCGGGATGCGCTGCACGAGCATGATGTGGGCGTGGTGGTGGTGGATGCCACGCTGACACCCGTGCAGCAGCGGAACCTGGAGACCGCGTGGGGGGCCAAGGTCATCGACCGGACAGGGCTGATCCTCGATATTTTCGGTGCGCGTGCGCGCACCCGTGAAGGCAGTTTGCAGGTGGAACTGGCGCATCTGGACTATCAGCGCTCGCGTCTCGTGCGGTCATGGACCCATCTGGAGCGCCAGCGCGGCGGATTCGGGTTTTTGGGCGGGCCGGGTGAGACGCAGATTGAGGCGGATCGGCGGTTGATCGGTGAGCGGATCACGCGACTGCGCGCCGAGCTTGAGGAGGTACGGCGCACGCGCGGGCTGCACCGTGGCGCCCGCGCCCGGGTGCCATACCCGGTGGTGGCGCTGGTGGGCTATACC
>JAQNCU010000007.1 GCA_029077775.1 Acidocella sp.
GCGATCAGGGTGGTGATGGCGGAAGGAAAATGGTGATCCAGCAGATCGACCTCGTTGTCTTGTTTACGGACATCGAGGGTTCGAGCGCCCGTTGGGAGCATTATACCAGCGCCATGGGAGAAGCCGTTGCCCGGCACGACCACTTGCTGACCAGCGTCATTCTCAATCACGGCGGGATCGTATTCAAATCTCGTGGTGACGGGTTATGCGCCGTGTTCCCTTCGGCAGAACAGGCGCTACACGCCGCCCTTCACGCCCAACACGGCCTGAGTCGCGCTGATTTTATGTCGGTCGGCGGGTTGCGCGTGCGCATCGCGGTACATCTCGGCCCCGCCGAGGCACGCGATGGCGATTTTTTCGGCCCAGCGGTAAACCGCGTGGCGCGCCTGCTCGATATCGGCCATGGCGGGCAAATCCTGGTATCGGGCCCGGCAGCGGCAGCGGTCGCCAAGGCGCGGCTTCCCGCCGGGGCCGCCCTGCGCAGCCTGGGTGCCCACCGTCTGCGCGATCTGCGCCACCCCGAGCAGGTTTTTCAGCTTGCCGTTGAGGGATTGCCAGACGAATTTCCGCCTTTGCGATCCCTGACCAGCGTCACCACGAATTTACCCATCCAAACCAGCGATTTTTTCGGTCGAGACGCAGAATTATCCGCACTTCGAGACGTGCTGAAAACACATCGTCTGATCACGCTGCTCGGCCCCGGCGGCATCGGAAAAACCAGGCTGGCGCTCCAGGCCGCTGCCGAGCCCATGGACGGCGCCCCCGACGGGGTTTGGCTCGTGGAACTGGCGGGCCTGACAGACGAGGCCCAGGTCCCGCAAGCTGTCGCTGCGATTTTCAACATCAATCTCAATGTCGGCGGATCACCGGTTGAGCAGATCGCCAACGCGCTGCACACAAGCCGGCTCCTTCTGGTCCTCGATAATTGCGAGCATCTGGTTGCCGCCGTCGCGGCCCTGGCTGATACGGTTTTAAGCCGTGGACAGAATGTCATGATCCTGGCAACCAGCCGGATGCCGCTCGGTATCGCAGGCGAGCAAATCTTCGCAGTTCCGGCGCTCAGTCTCCCGGAGCCCACTACCAAGCTTACCGCAAATCAGGTGATGCAGCACGCCTCAATCCAGCTTTTTGTAGCCCGCGCGCGTGCAGCGTCCCCTGAGTTCAATCTGGATGACACCACCGCGCCAGACATTGCCGCCATCTGCCAGCGGCTTGATGGTATCGCTTTGGCGATCGAGCTGGCGGCGGCGAGAACCCGAATGCTGCGGCCAGCCGAATTGCTGGCACGTCTGAATGACCGCTTCCGAATATTAACGGGCGGATCGCGCGCGGTCTTGCCGCGCCATCAAACCATGCGCGCATTGATCGATTGGAGCTTCGATCTGTTGTCACCGCCAGAGCGTTTGGTCTTATCCCGTCTGGCGGTGTTCGCGGGCAGCTTCACCATCGCAGGTGCCGAGGCCGTGGTCGCGGGTGGGCAAATCCACGAACGCGAAATATTCGACATGATCGGGCAACTGCTCGACAAATCATTTCTCGTCCGGCTGCCGCAGTTTGGCGCCGAATCGCGGTTCAGGTTGCTTGAAACAACCCGGCATTATGCACTGGAAAAACTCGATCAAAACGGGGAGACCGAGAAATTTCGACGTAGCCTCGCCGTCTACATGATCAGGCTTTTCAGCACGGCGCGGGACCGATGGCCCGAGGCCGATGCGGAATTATGGCGCGCGGAATTTGATCCTGAGATCGACAATCTGCGGGCCGCTATCGGTTGGGCGTTTGGCAAGCCGGGCGACCCTGCACTTGGCATCGCGCTCGTTTCACGCCGTTTCTGGGCCGGGCGCGGGGGGTTGATCTCGTATAGCGAGGAAATGTCCGGCGTGGAAAGTGCTATCTCATGCATCACCGCCGAGACGCCGTTGGCAGATGAAGCATGGATCAGGCTCGGCACGTCGTATATGCCGTCGCTCGGCTACGCGCAGGACAGCGCCTCGGCCATGCGCGCCCTGGCGCTGTTTCGCACCCTTGGCGACCAACAGCTCATCTGCTTTTCCGCGATGCGCGTGGCACTCCGGATGACCAAGCCTGACAGCCTGGAAGCCGCGCAGACCTTTATCGAGGAGGTCACCACAAGCCTTCCACACTTGCCACATAACCGCATCCGCAGCGTGGTCCTAGGCTATCTGGGGACAGTCGCGGTGGTCGGCGGCGGTAGCCTATTCGGTCTCGCGCGCCGCTATTTTGACCAATCCCTGGCAATCGCTGAACGATTCAACGACCATACCCAGCGTGCCATCATCCGCCATAATCTGGCCGAGCTGGAGGGCGTTCTCGGGAATTACGAAGCTGCCATCGCACAAGCCCTGATCGTGGCGGGCGATCGGCGCGCCCGATACGACGCGCTGGGCCTGGGATCCACCTTGACCAATCTCGTCGCCTATGCCGCGCTCAACCACGACATCACCACCGCCCAACAGGCCGCAACCGAAGCGTCAATTCTGTTGCGCGATAGTGATAATCGGGTCGACGGCGCGGTCTTCGCCGGCAATGTGGCGCTGTTGGCGTCATGCCTTGGGTTGATGCCCGTCAGCGCCACGCTCGCCGGGTTCTGCGACGCGTTTTTCGTTGGTCACGCCATGGCGCGTGAGCCGCTGGAACAAAGGGTCTGGTCTCGCCTTACCGAGGCGCTCGACCTCGCCATTGCCACCGGCATCATCAGCCAGGAGGCATGTAACGCTGCCAAGGCGGCGGGCGCGACGCTGTCCCTGGAAAAGGCGCTACTTGTTGCTGGCACCGTCTCAAACTGGCAACCCGTTGATCTGTAAAACAGCCGCTGCGGCGGGCGGCCTGAGAAGAGCCGGAAGCGTCTCGAGACAAGGCAAACGCGGCGCGCGCTCGGGCATCCTCTCCCAAACCGCCAACGCAACAAAAACTGCGAGTGCGAGCCCTGAGAGAAAAGCCGGCAGCAGCATAATGTAGACCATGTCTCGAATTCCTTAATATCGGGTTACCTGATTGTTCCGACAATTTAAGAATACCGTGCTGTTATGAATCGTCCGTAAACCAATCACGCCCGCTGCTCGTAAACCCGGAATGATGTGATCCACGTCACAATGCTGCACCTGCGAAGGCAAAAAACGCCGCATTCCGCCATATTTCACCATGACAAATCGAAATGGCTGTGTCAGCGTAAGGTTGATGTTTGTTTCGTTTATGGTTCATTAATCGAACATTACACGTGCCACGCATCAAACCGAATCCGGCGCCTGTCAGAAATACGACCTACTGGCGGTGTGGCGGTTATTCATCTTGAACCCTGTGATCGGAGTGCGGCCGATGACGTCCATGATGCCTGTATCGTTAAAAAATCGGATGAGCCACCCATGGGGTTGAGCATTGGCGCGCGCCCCTACCCATTTTTAATGCACCCATCGCGCACGGCCTTTCTGGTCATTGACATGCAGCGTGATTTTCTGGAGCCAGGCGGGTTTGGCGCGGCTCTGGGCAACGATATCGGTCAGTTGCGCACGGCGATCATGCCCATAAAATTGATGCTTGATGCCTGCCGGGCCACCAACATGATGGTGATCCACACGCGGGAGGGCCACCGCCCGGATTTGAGCGATCTCTCGGCTGCCAAACATGCCCGGGGCCGCTTTGCAACCCGCATCGGCGATGCTGGCCCGATGGGCCGCATCCTGGTGCGCGGCGCGGCGGGGCATGAGATCATCCCGGAACTTGCCGCACAACCCGGCGAACCGGTGATCGACAAGCCCGGTAAAGGCGCGTTTTACGCGACCGACCTTGAGGCGATCCTGCGCGGACGGGGGATCACCCAGCTCATCATCGCGGGGGTTACAACCGAGGTTTGTGTCCACACTACATTGCGTGAGGCCAATGACCGGGGTTTCGAGTGTCTGGTACTAGAAGACGGCACAGCCTCGTATTTTCCAGAATTTCATCGCGCGGCGCTCGACATGGCCTGCGCACAGGACGGTATTTTTGGCTGGGTCGCACCGGCATCCGCGGTCATCGCCGCATTGAGAGAAGGAACTGAATCATGAGTGCCACTCTGAATAAGCCTGCATTTTGGGTACCTGGTGACTGGAACGGTTTTTTTGGCTTGTTCACCAACGTTCTTTTGAATGTCATTGTATTAACCGGGCTCTGTCTCGGCGTCGTTCACTTACCGGGCAATATCGTGTTCGGTCGCATCCTGCCAGCACTCGGCATCGCGTTGCCACTCGGTAATTTATTCTACGCCTATCTCGCCTATCAACTCGCCAAAAAATCCGGTCGGGCAGATGTCACCGCGATGCCCTATGGCCCGAGCGTGCCGCACATGTTTCTCGTCGTGTTCGTGATCATGCTGCCAACCTATCTTAAAACAAACGACCCCATAGCCGCCTGGGATGCCGGGCTCGCCTGGGCGTTCATCATTGGAATCATTGTCACGTTGGGGGCGTTTATTGGCCCCACCGTCCGCAAATACACGCCGCGCGCCGCCATGTTGGGCGCACTCGCGGGCATTTCCATCGCGTTCATCTCCATGCGCCCGGCATTTCAGTTTTTCCTGGTGCCCTGGCTCGGGTTCTTCTCGTTTGGCATCATCCTGATCAGCTGGATGTCACGTGTGAGGTTGCCATTTGGAATTCCGGGCGGTCTTGCCGCCGTTGTCATTGGCACCATCCTCGCCTGGGCGGGGGAATTCATGGGCCTCGACAATATCGTGGACCCAAGCGCCGTGGGGGCAGCGTTTTCGGCGTTCGGGCTGCACCTGCCTTTCCCCTCCGGGCATTTTCTCACGGGCCTCGCCGGCATTGGCCCCTTGCTCGTTACCGCCATCCCGCTCGGTATCTATAATTTCACCGAAGGGATGAACAATGTCGAAAGCGCATCCGCCGCCGGGGATAGTTACGATCTGCGGAAGATCCTGCTGGCCGATGGCATCGGCGCCATGGTCGGTGCGGTACTCGGCTCGCCATTTCCGCCCGCCGTCTATATTGGGCATCCGGGCTGGAAGGCTGTCGGCGGCCGCATCGGTTATTCCCTTGCCACCGGTGTGGTCATCGCGCTGGTCTGTTTCCTCGGCATCACCGCTTTGCTGCTCGCCATTGTGCCCCTGGTCGCCATCCTTCCCATCCTTCTTTATATCGGTTTGGTCATCGGCGCCCAGGCGTTTGAGGCAACACCGCCACGTCATGCCCCTGCCGTCATCCTCGCTTTGCTGCCGAACATCGCCAATTGGTGCCAAAGCCAGATCGATGGCGCGCTCGGTGCCGCCGGAACCTCCGCCCAGGCGGTGGGGATGGCAAAACTTGCACAGAATGGCGTGATCTATCGCGGCATGGAGCTGTTCGGCGGCGGCGCGACTCTGGCTGGCCTGATACTGGGCGCCATCGCCGCGTTCATCATCGACCGCGAATTTGAAAAGGCCGCCATCTATGCGGCAATCGGCGCTGTTTTGGCGTTTTTCGGGTTTATCAACGGCACACAACTCGCCTTTGGCAATTCCGCGCCAGTGGCCTTGGGCTATGCCGTACTGGCCGCTACCTGTCTGGTCTTTGGGCGCACCAGCCTGAAAATGGTTGCACAGCCCTATCTGCCCGTTGAAATGACGCCGACCAGTGAGGTAGCGGAATAGGTATGGACCCTATCCCAACCGAAGCCGCATACCTCCAAGCCGCCAGCCTGATGCTTGGCCTACCGATCCGGCCCGAGCATCAGGCCGACGTTGCGGCCGCCTTCGCGGTATTGGGCACGCAGGCCCGGCTGATCACTGAGTTTTCACTGCCCGCAGACATTGAAGCAGCACCTCGCTTCACGCCATGAAGCTTTACGAGCACAGCGCGCACACCCTCGCCGCAATGGTCCATGGCGGCGAGGTTTCAGCGTCCGAGGTGCTTGAGGCGCATATCACACGGATCGAGGCTCTCGACCCGCTGCTTAACTGTTTTACCAATACAACATTTCCCCGCGCCCGTGCCGAGGCGGAAGCGGTGGACCGAAAAATCGCCATCGGCGCGGATCCGGGTCCTCTGGCCGGTGTGCCGATCGCCGTGAAAAATCTGTTCGATGTCCAGGGTCTCAGCACCCGCGCGGGCTCGAAAATATTTCGTAACGCGCCAGAAGCCACGGCGGACGCGCCGGTCCTCGCGCGGCTGATCCAGGCGGGTGCTATGTTGCTTGGCGCGTTGAACATGGATGAATTCGCCTATGGGTTCGTCACCGAGAACGCGCATGACGGTGCCACGCGCAATCCGCATGATATCTCGCGCGTGGCGGGCGGCTCATCGGGCGGGTCCGCCGCCGCCATCGCCGCCGGTTTCGCCGCCATCACCCTGGGCTCAGACACCAATGGCTCCATTCGCCTGCCCGCCGGGCTGTGCGGGATTTTCGGTCTGAAGCCGAGCTATGGCCGGATCGAGCGCACGGGGACATTTCCCTTTGTCGATAGTCTCGACCATCTCGGCCCGTTCGCCCGCAGCGCCACCGATCTTGCCCTCGCCTATGACATCATGAAGGATTGCGACATCTGCCGCCCCGCCCCGCTGCTCGACCCATCCCGGATCGCAGTGCTCGGCGGTTGGTTTGAGCAAGGCGCAGACCCGGAAATTCTAGCCGCCGTTGCCGCCGTCGCCCGGGGTTTGGGGGCGGCGGCACGGACCACGCTGCCCGCGGCGCATATCGCTCGCGCGGCGGCGTTTTGCATCACCGCGTTTGAAGGCGGTCAATTCCACAAACCCAATTTGATCGCCCGGCCCGAAGATTTCGACCCCGCAACCCGCCCGCGCCTGATCGCCGGAGCCTTGCAGCCCGCTGAGACGATCTACCAGGCGCAACGGTTCCGCACATGGTTCCGCGCTGAGGCAGAAAAACTTTTTGAGCGGTTCGATCTTCTGCTCGCCCCAGCATCGCCCTGCGTGGCACCGCTGATCGGCCAGGCAACCATGATCATCGGTGGCGAGGAGGTTCCGGTGCGCCCCAATCTCGGTCTCTACACCCAACCGATCAGTTTTATTGGTCTGCCCGTGGTGTGCGTGCCGGTTACCGGCGGCGGCCTGCTGCCGCGCGGTGTGCAAATCATCGCGGCCCCAGGGCGGGAGCGCCTGGCACTCGCCGCCGCCACAATGCTGGAACGCGAGGGCGTGGTCGCTGCACCGCTCGCCGCGCTGTGACTCAATTGGCTAAGGCGAAGCCACGTCATCCAACCCAAATTGGCGGGCATGGCGCGCCAGATAGCGCCCGGCCCCAGGCACGGCGTGCAAACGGCCCTCATGCCAGACAATCTTGCCCTGGGCGATCGTGGTGCGCGCGCACCCGGTAACCTCCAGGCCTTCAAACACATTGAAATCTATTTTTTGATGATGTCTCGCCGCCGAGATAACGCGCCTTTCATCCGGTGCCCACAAGACAAGGTCTGCATCCGCGCCCACCGCAATCAACCCCTTGCGCGGCAACAAATTAAAAATCCGCGCCGTGTTGGTAGAGGTCACGGCAACGAACTCCTCAGGCGTGAGACGCCCCATACGGACACCGAAATGCCAAAGAATGCTCATCCGGTCCTCGATCCCCGCCGTGCCGTTCGGGATCTTCGTGAAATCGTTCACGCCGCCTGCTTTTTGGGGCGCGCAGAAGCAGCAATGATCCGTCGCCGTGGTTTGCAAAACACCCGACGCAAGACCTGCCCATAGTGATTGCTGATGATGTTTCGCGCGGAAGGGCGGGCTCATCACATGCGCCGCCGCGCGGGCAAAATCCGCATCCCAATACACGCTTTCATCGATCACCAGATGCTGGGCCAGGACCTCACCATAAACACGCTGCCCCGCTGCCTGCCCACGCGCAATCGCCTCGGTCGCATCGCGGGTTGAGACATGGACGATATAAACCGGCATATCCAATATCCCGGCCAGCGCGATGACACGCTGTGCCGCCTCCCCCTCAACAGAAGGTGGGCGCGAGAGTGGGTGGCCTTCGGGCCCGGTGATGCCATCCCGCATTAGTTTTTGTTGTAAAAACGCAACAGCTTCGCCGTTCTCGGCATGCACATTGCACAACGCGCCAAGCTCCCGCGCGCGGGAAAAACTCTGCATCATGGCGGCATCATCGACCATGATCGCCCCTTTATAGGCCATGAAATGCTTGAAGCTGGTCACACCATGCTCACGCACCAGAATACCCATCTCCTCGGCGATGCGCGGCGACCAGGATGTTATGGCGACATGAAACGCATAATCCCCGGCTGCTTTTTCCGCCCGCGCCCGCCAGACATGAAACGCATCGAGCGGCGATTCCTCAGGTCCCGGGATCACGAAGTCGATAATCGTTGTGGTTCCGCCAGCAAAGCCCGCCGCGGTGCCGGAATAAAAATCCTCAGAGGCCACAGTGCCCATGAACGGCAATTCCATATGCGTATGCGGATCAATGCCGCCGGGGATCACGCGGGTACCGCGCGCATCCACAATCTCGCATCCCCGGCCATCCAGTTCCTGGCCGATCTCGACAATGACACCACCGGCACAACGAATATCCGCCCGGAAGCTGCGTTCCGCCGTGGTGATCAATCCGTCTTTAATTAAAAGAGTCATGGTGCTCCTAACCGGCTTCGACCACAAAAGCTGCCGTGACCATGCGCGTTACAATGTGGGTCGCACGAACAAAAACATCATCATCAAGCGTCATTTTTCCCGAGATCGCGGCAATCTGCACCGCAAAATCGGCATAGGTCTGCGTCATGGCCCATATGCACGACAGCAAATGCACCGGATCGACGGGATGCATAAGCCCTTGTGCAACCCACCCGTCGATAACCTTGCCCAGCACCATCACGCGGTTACGCAACGTGATGTGCAAATAGCCCGTCAGATGCGGTGCGCCGCGCAATAATTCGCTGGCATAAATGCGTGAGGCTTCAGGGTGTTCACGCGCGAGATCGATTTTCGCGCGGATATAATTCGTCAACGCCTCGCGCGGACCGCGCGACGGCACGATCCATATATCGGCCTCGCCCAGCCACAAATCGAGTATCCGGTCCAGCACCGCAAGGTAGAGTTTCTCCTTGGTGGGGAAATAATAATATACGTTGGCTTTGGGCAGTTTCGCCAATGCCGCGATATCGGCGGTTGTGGTGCCCTCAAAGCCATTTGCCGCGAAAAGCCGCTCGGCGGCCTTCAAAATACGCCCGACCCTGGCACGCCTTACCTGACCCGCCGGCCTCACCGCCTCGTCTGTCACAGGCCCTTCAACCATTGCAATGTCCGCACAAAAAATAATCAATTTTACGCCATGCCCATGTCAGGCCAGCCAGAATGGAAATTATTTAGCATTCTGGGTCAAACCTGACGTTTTAGTCAATAAATTTATTGACGAGCCTGACGGCATTTGCAATATTTTTCGCTGCCGTGCGGGTCACGTGATCCCACTGGCGCGAAAGGACATCGGCACCTGGATGGCAGATATCGACGATCATTTCCGCGAGTCTCATCCCCCGCTCACATCTGCGCAGGCCGTGACCGAGGCTAATCGTTGTTATTTTTGTTACGATGCTCCCTGCACGGAAGCCTGCCCCACCGATATCGACGTGCCAGGCTTCATTCGTGGCATCGCCAGCGGCAACATGGCCGGAGCGGCGATAAAAATTCTTCAGGAAAATATCTTCGGTGGCAGTTGCGCGCGGGTCTGCCCCACCGAAATTTTGTGCGAACACGCCTGCGTCTGGACCAAAGCGGGCGGGCCAGCGGTGCAGATCGGTGCGCTGCAGCGCGTCGCGACGGATTGGCAGATGGCGCAGCCCACACACCCATTCATCCGCGCCCCGGCAACCGGCAAACACATCGCCATCATCGGCGCGGGCCCCGCCGGGCTGTCCGCCGCGCACGGGATGGCGCGGCGCGGGCATGATGTCACTGTCTATGACACAAAGCCGAAACCGGGCGGTTTGAACGAATACGGCATCGCCGCCTATAAATTGGTTGATGATTTCGCCGCTCGGGAAATCGAATTTCTCCTTGGCATTGGCGGCATCACCCTGGAACACAACAAAACCCTCGGCGATGATCTGTCGCTCGACGACCTCGCCCGGAATTTTGATGCCGTGTTTCTGGCGCTCGGTCAGGCTGCGGTCAACATGGCAGGGGTTACGGGCGAGCATCTCCCCAGCGTGCGCAATGCCGTGGATTTCATCGCCGAACTGCGTCAGGCCCCCGACAAATCGGCGCTGAAAATACCCCGCCGCGTGCTCGTCATCGGCGGCGGCAATACCGCCATCGACGCGGCAACCCAGGCAAAATTACTGGGTGCCGAAGACGTGACCATTTTGTACCGTAAAGGCCGCGCGCAAATGTCCGCCACAGCCATAGAGCAGAATTGGGCGCTGACCCATCATGTGGTCATTCATTTCCACGCGGCACCGGTACGAATTGAGAGCGAGACCGGCGAACTCTGCGTTGTCACCGAATCCCGCCGCTATCCGGCGGACCTTGTGTTACGGGCCGTGGGGCAGAAATTTCATCCGCTGGACGGGTTGGAGATCGAGAATGGTCGCATCAAAATCGACCAAAACCACGCCACCTCGCACCCGAAAATCTTCGCCGGCGGCGATTGCGTCCCCGGGCTCGATCTCACCGTTCGGGCGGTTCAAGACGGCAAATGCGCCGCACGAGCCATCCATGAATTTCTAGGGTGCGACTAATGGCGGATCTCACCACCTATTTTGCTGGCATTCGCAGCAATAACCCATTCTGGCTCGCCTCGGCCCCGCCAACCGATAAAGCCTATAATGTCGAGCGCGCCTTTCGCGCCGGTTGGGGCGGCGTGGTTTGGAAAACATTGGGCGAAGACCCGCCGATCGTAAATGTGTCCAGCCGCTACGGCGCGGTGTCACTCGGCGGCGCCGCCATGGCCGGGTTCAACAATATCGAACTGATCACCGACCGCCCATTATCGGTCAACCTGCGGGAAATTACCCAGATTAAACGAGACTGGCCAGACCGGGCCATGGTCGTCAGCCTGATGGTACCGTGCAACGAGACCGCCTGGACAAAAATTCTCGCCCAGGTGGAACAGACCGGCGCGGATGGTGTGGAGCTGAATTTTGGCTGCCCGCATGGCATGTCAGAGCGTGGCATGGGTGCGGCGGTCGGCCAGGTGCCCGATTATATTGAAATGATCACGCGCTGGTGCAAATCCCATTCGCGAATGCCTGTCATCGTCAAGCTCACCCCCAATGTGACAGACATCGTGCAGGCTGCGCGCGCGGCCAAAGATGGCGGGGCCGATGCGGTGTCTCTCATCAACACCATCACCTCAATCACCAATGTCGATCTGGACAGCATGTCCCCCTGCCCGAGCGTCGATGGCCGTGGCACGCATGGCGGCTATTGTGGCCCGGCGGTCAAGCCCATCGCACTGCGCATGGTGGGGGAGATCGCGCGTGAGCCGGCCTTGCGCGGCCTGCCCATCTCGGGCATCGGCGGCATCAGTTCCTGGCGGGACGCTGCCGAGTTCATCGCTCTGGGCGCCGGAAACGTTCAGGTCTGCACGGCGGCGATGCATTACGGGTTTCGTATCATCGATGACATGATAAGCGGTCTGTCAAACTGGATGGATGGGAAATCCTATTCCCGGATTGCTGATTTCCAAGGTCTGGCCGTTCCGAATTTCGTTCACTGGGACGATCTTAACCTGAATTACAAATCGATCGCGCGCATCGACCAAGATCTCTGTATTAGATGCGGGCTTTGTTATGCGGCGTGTGAGGACACATCGCACCAATCCATCGCAACATCAAATGGCGATGGCGCGCGCCATTATAACGTCATCGAGGCTGAATGCGTCGGCTGTAATTTATGTGCGCATGTCTGCCCGGTGGCAGCCTGCATAACCATGATTCCTGTTCACACAGGCTTGCCGGCTCTCACCTGGAAGGAACACCCGAACAACCCGTCCTCGCCCCATTTCACCGGCACGACAGACCGCGCATGAACGAGCAGACCCTGCGCGAACCAGCGCCACGCAACGCCAGCATCCCCAATGATAACGTGATCGTGGCCGAAAATCTCAACATCATGTTCGACACCAATGATCATCCCATCAGTGCCTTGCAGGATGTGAACCTGAACGTTCAGCGCGGTGATTTCATTTCACTCATCGGCCCCTCTGGCTGTGGCAAAACAACCTTGTTGCGTGCCATCGCGGACCTCACCCCTGTCACATCGGGGCATTTGCGGGTCAACGGTATGTCGCCTCATACGGCACGCGAGGCACGGGCCTATGGATATGTGTTTCAGGCCCCGGTTCTGCTGCCGTGGCGCACGGTCTTGCGTAACGTCACCCTGCCGCTGGAAATTGCCGGCATGGCGAAATCCGACCGCATTGCCTGTGCGCGTGAAAACCTCGCACTTGTCGGGCTTAAGGATTTCAGCATGAAATTCCCCTGGCAGCTTTCAGGCGGCATGCAACAGCGCGTTTCCATTGCCCGTGCGCTAAGTTTTAAGCCGTCTTTATTATTGATGGACGAGCCTTTCGGCGCACTCGATGAAATCACCCGCGACAGCCTGAACGTCCATCTGCATGATCTTTGGCGGCGTACGGGCATGACCACAATATTCGTTACCCATTCAATCCCCGAGGCGGTGTTTCTCTCAACGCGGATCGTTGTGATGTCCGCACGCCCCGGCCGCATTCTACGCGTGATCGAGAGCGATTTGCCCATGCCCCGCAGCCTGGGCATACGCGACACGGCGGCTTTCACTGCCCTTGCCCATGATTTGCGCGAGGCCCTGCGCGACGGCCATTCCTATGACTAGAATTTTCCCCCTGGCGACCGTCATGCTAGCCCTCATCATCGTCTGGTATGCTGGCGCTTATGTCTTAAATGCACCCCAGGCGATAAACCTCATGGACCCTGATGGTCCTCATAATTTTTGGGCGGTTGTGCAAGCCGCTTGGAACATGGACCGCCCGGTTCTGCCAACCCCCGGACAGATCGCAACCAATCTGGCGGCTAGTATTTTCGGCAACCCCCTGTTTTCTCCGCGTAATTTTCTTCTCCAAACCGCTTACACCGCTGAGACTGCGGTGACCGGGCTCGCAGGCGGCGTTGTGCTGGGTATTTTTCTGGCCATCGGGATCGTGCATTCGCGCGTGCTTGATCGCTCGCTCATGCCCTGGGTGATCACGAGCCAGACGATCCCCATTCTGGCCATCGCACCTATGGTGGTGGTAGCACTCGGCAATATCGGGCTCACGGGTTTGGTGCCAAAGGCGGCCATCGTGGGGTATCTGTCCTTTTTCCCGGTCACGGTCGGCATGGTGAAGGGCCTGCGCTCGCCCGATGCGATGCAGATGGACCTTATGCGGACCTACAACACAAAAAAAATGTCCCTGTTCGTAAAACTGCGCTGGCCGGTTGCCATGGCGTTTTTATTCCCCAGCCTGCGGGTCGCGGCTTCGCTTTCGGTCACCGGCGCCATCGTCGCGGAACTGCCAACGGGTGCTCAAGTCGGGCTCGGCGCAAGGTTGCTCGCGGGGAGTTATTACGGCCAGACGATGATGATGTGGGGCGCGTTGGTGCTCGCCTCGCTGCTTGCTCTGGCGCTGATCGGCATGGTGCGGCTGGGGGAATTCTGGCTCTGCCAGCAGCGTGGCGGGCGGTTATGAACGGCATGGCGCTTGGTACAATGGCCTGTACGACGGCCTGCATCCTGGGGCTCCTCGCCAGGCTGTTGATTGGCACCTCATGGGCATTGCCGTTGGCGCTTCTCGCACTCGCCGCTTCCATTTGGGCCTCGGTAAGGCTGGCCAGACAAAATGACCGCCTAAGTATGATCGCCTCTCCCGTCATCTTCGGTCTCACCATCCTTTGGGCGTGGGAGATGCTGGTGGTCGGGCTGCATGTACCCTTCATCCTGTTGCCCCCGCCATCGGCCATCGCTCTCGCATTGGTCACTCATTTCGGTGAACTGGCGAATGATTTCGACCAGACCGTTCTGCATGCCGTGCTGGCGGGCTACGCCATCGGCTGCGGCGGCGGCTTCCTGATCGCGCTGGCCATAGACCGCTCATTATTCCTGCAACGCGGGCTCACCCCGTTGGCCAACATGATCAGCGCCATGCCCATCATCGGCATCGCCCCCATCGCCATCGAGTGGTTCGGGTTCGACTGGCCGTCGAAAGCCGCTGTCGTGGTGCTGATGACGATCTTTCCGATGCTGGTAAACACCCGGGCCGGGCTGCAACAGACCAACCCTATGGAACAAGATCTGATGCGGTCATACGGTGCCGGATATATCCACACGCTTATCAAACTGCGCCTGCCCGCAGCCTTGCCGATGATCTTCAACGCGCTGAAATTGAACACGACGCTGGCCATGATTGGCGCCATCGTCGCGGAATTTTTTGGCACGCCGACACGGGGTATGGGGTTTCGTATTTCGGTCGAAGCCGCGCGCATGAATCTCGATATTGTCTGGGCAACCATCGCCATCGCGGCCCTCGCAGGCTCATCGAGCTTCGCGCTCATCGGCTGGGCCGAGCGGCGGATCACATCCTGGCATCCCTCTTTCCACACACGTTCTTTGTCATAAGGAGATTTTCATGAAACGTATTCTCGCCGCCGCCGTCGCGTTTTCATTTATCGCCACCGCCCAGGCCCAGGCTGATGACAGCCTGACCCTGCAGCTTAAATGGGTTACCCAGGCGCAATTTGCGGGCTATTACGTCGCCGCCGCCAAAGGCTTCTACAAGGCTGAGGGCCTGGACGTGACCATCAAGCCCGGCGGCCCGGACGTAAACCCGGACCAGGTGCTGGCGGGCGGCGGCGCAGATGTGGTGGTAGACTGGATGCCCTCCGCACTCGCCGCGCGCCAGAAGGGCCTGGATATCGTCAATATCGCGCAGGTCTTTCAACATTCAGGCATGGAACTGACCTGCCGCAAGGATAGCGGCATCACGAGCCCGGCCGATTTCAAAGGCAAAACCCTCGGTGTCTGGTTTTCCGGTAATGAATACCCGTTCCTGTCCTGGATGGCGAAGCTGGGTTATTCCACCAGCGGGGCGCATCCAGATGTCACAGTGCTAAAACAGGGTTTCAACGTTGATCCGCTGCTGCAAAAACAGGCGGCCTGTATCTCGACCATGACGTATAATGAGTATTACCAACTGCTCGAAGCGGGCATGAAGCCTTCGCAACTCATCGTGTTCAAATACCAGAATGAGGGGGTGGCGACGCTGGAAGATGGGCTATATGTCAAGGGGAGTGAACTCTCAGACCCGGCGATGGTCAGCAAGCTCGCGCGGTTTTTGAAGGCCTCGAAGGAAGGCTGGGTCTATGCCGACACCCACCAGGCAGAGGCTGTAAAAATCCTGCTCGCGGCGGATACCTCAGGTGCGCTGACCGCCCAGCACCAGACAACCATGATGCGTGAGGTCGCGAAACTGACACCCCCCAGCGCCAAGTGGGGATATCTGCGACAAGCCGCTTATAAGCAGACAGTCGATGAACTGCTTTCAACCAAGTCAACACCAGTGATCAGTAAAAAACCGGTTGGCGCCTATAGCTATGTTGTCTGGGACAAGGCCTTCAAGAGCTGATCCAGGCACATTTGGTCATTCAGGCATTTCAATGATCCACAACCATCGCCCCCGACTGCCGCACAAATGCCGCGGCGGCAGTCGTCAGGGTGTCGGTCGGGTTATCGTGACAATAATTGTCGATCCACCCGAAAACACCGGCCTCATCGGTCGTCACTGTCACACTTTTGCCAAGAATATTGCTGTACCAATTCTCGGCACTGGTCACATACCCAAGTAGAAACGCCCGATCCTGGCTATCCCGCTGGTTCTGCCTGTCCGCAACCCAATCGCCACAGCTCGCCGTGCCGGGGTAAAAATTACCGATGGACGGCGGGTCCGCCAAGGCTGGTGCCGCTTGTGCCGCGATACAGATCAAAACCGCCAATACCCGGCTTCGCATAGTTTGCTCCAAAAGATTTAGAGCTTATTAACCACAAGTTATGTGTCTGGCGACACACTTATTCAGTACAAAAACAATGCGAGCAGCCCGGCGGCCGCTGGAGCCGGATGATCATTGGTTGAAACGCAATGCGATTTAACCAATGATCTGAATTCGCCTCTCAACATAAAATTAGATGGCGTTTCAGAGTTTAGAAGCGCGCTTAAGGTTCAGGCAAGACCCGCCAGCAAAGATCCGAGCGCCTGCGGTTGCGAGAAAAATGGGGAATGGCTGGTGTGCATGGTCAAAACCTCAGCACCGGGTACATCCGCCTGCATCATCCGCTGAGTCTCGATAGCAATGGCCTTATCCTCCGTGCATTCGATATAAACCCGCCGCACCTTGCCAAAGCGCGCCGCTGTCGTCTCAGACGGCGTGATGACGGGAATAAAAGACTGCACGGGGATGTTGTTCGCGAGTGCCACCGAAATATCATGATCGCTGCAATCACCATAAAACGCCGCCTTCACCAGCGCGCGGTTACTGGCATCCATCGCCAGCCCGGTCGCTGTCGGCTGCAAAATCTGCAGTAATTCCGCCGTTCTTGGGTTCGTCGCGATCCTCTCGGCGGTGATATACTCGTTCGGCGTTTTGCCGTTCGGCACCATAAATGCGGTCAGATACACCAATGCCTTGATCTTCTCAGGCATTTGTTCACCCAGATACGTCACGCTGGCACCCCCCATGCTGTGGCCCAACAGAATTACCGGCTCGGATGAAGCCTCGATCATGCGCCGCGCGGGTGCGGTATATTGCGCCATATCAGCCACTGTCCCCGGCGGCGTGGTGTCAAACCCGTGCGTTGCCAGATCTGGCATTGCCACATTATGCCCGGCGGCCAGCAGTTCCGCCGCCAGTTTTTGAAAACATGCACCCCAATGCCAAGCACCGTGCATAAGAACATAATTTGCCACGATCTTCCCCCATTTTTATGATTTTTAATGCATCCCAGTTCGGTACCCAAGTCAATTCCGCCGGGTGCGCAAAAGCGGCTCAGACACGCGTTCATCCCCCTTGCCCCCGGCCACCTATGCCGTCAAAAACCGCGCATGGCCTCCCCTCCTTTGTTATTACTGACCGATATTCGCGTCACCCTGGGCTCCGTCCCGCTGCTAGATGGCGCCGCTATCGGGGTTTCCGCGGGTGAGCGTATCTGCCTGGTCGGCCGCAATGGTTCAGGCAAATCCACGTTGCTGAAGATCGCCTCGGGCGAGATCGCCTTTGACGGCGGTACCCGCTTCCTGCAACCCGGCACCACCATGCGCTATCTGCCGCAGGAACCGGACCTTTCGGCCTTCGCCGACACCATGGCCTATGTCGAGGATGGCCTTGGCCCGAATGACGATGAATATCGCGCGCGCTATTTGCTGGAACAGCTTGGCCTCACCGGTCTGGAAAAACCTGCCAATTTATCCGGTGGTGAGGCGCGCCGCGCCGCGCTGGCGCGGACCTTGGCCCCCAACCCAGACCTGCTGCTGCTGGACGAACCGACCAACCATTTGGATCTTCCCGCCATAGAATGGCTGGAATCAGAGCTGAAATCGCTCTCCGCCGGCATTGTCCTCATCAGCCATGACCGCCGGTTGCTGGAAACATTGTCGCGCAGCATTGTCTGGCTGGATCGTGGTCAGACCCGCAGGCTCGACCGCGGCTTCGCGCATTTTGAAGCCTGGCGAGACGAGGTTTTGGAGCAGGAGGAGCAGGAATTCCACAAGCTCGGCCGCAAAATCGCGCGCGAGGAGGATTGGCTCCGCTATGGCGTCACCGCCCGGCGCAAGCGCAATGTCAAACGGGTCGCGGGTCTGGCCGCACTTCGTCAGTCCAAACGCGAGCATAATCACCAGGGCGAAGCCGCTAAAATGATCGCCTCTGATGCCGCCTTGTCTGGCAAGCTGGTGGTGGTGGCCGAGACCGTCTCGAAATCCTACGCTGACCGCCCGATCGTGGACCGGCTGACCATGCGGGTGTTACGCGGTGACCGGCTGGGCATTGTCGGGCCGAATGGTGCTGGTAAGTCCACGTTGTTGAAGCTTTTCACCGGGCAGGAAACACCGGATGATGGCCAGATCAAACGCGGAACCAACCTTAACGTGATCACATTAGACCAGCAACGCGCGACGCTGGACCCCGCGATGACACTCGCCAACACCCTGACCGGTGGCAAGTCTGACATGGTTCAGGTCGGCGACCAGAGCCGCCATGTCATCGGCTATATGAAAGATTTTTTGTTCAAGCCGGAACAGGCGCGCACGCCCGTCGGCACGCTATCCGGCGGGGAACGCGGGCGGCTTCTACTCGCGGTTGCCATGGCAAAGCCGTCGAACCTGCTCATCCTGGACGAACCCACGAATGACCTGGACCTCGAAACGCTCGATCTGCTCCAGGAAATGCTCGGCGACTATCCCGGCACCCTGCTGCTGGTCTCCCATGATCGTGACTTCCTGGATCGCGTCGCGACATCCACACTGGTCTCAGAGGGTAACGGCCAATGGGTTGAATATGCGGGCGGGTATTCGGACATGCTGCTCCAGCGCCGGGGCAAAGGCACCGGGCCGGCGGCGATAAAATCAGGTTCGCGCAACGCCGCCCTCACACCCACCAATTCGCCACCTAAACCCGCGCCTAAATTTTCATTCAAACAGCAGCACGAGCTGCAATCATTGACCATGAAGATTGAGACAACCCAGGCAGAGATCAAAAAACTCGAAGCAATTTTGGCCGAACCCGGATTGTATCAACGCGACATTAAAAAATTCCGCGCCACCAGCAACGCCCTTGAGACTGCGACAAGCGCGCTCACCACTTTAGAAGAACGGTGGCTGGAGCTTGAAGTTCTTCGTGATGCTGGTTGATTTTTATAATTCGCCGCCGCGCCGTTAAAAATAGCTGGACAGAATAAGTCCGGCTTGGTACCTAAGCGTTATTATCGCATTCCGGTTTGAAGGAGGGTTGAATGGTTATCGTTGCGCATCGCCCTACCGGGATGTATCTTGGCCTGGATATTTTTGGCGGCGCTGCCGTCCTCCAGGGCTATTGGGGCCTTAACGCTTAGGCGTCTGCCACCAACCCGCCACCGCTACCTTCATACTCTTTCTTTCTGAAAGGCCGCGTCCCAGTTTTGGGCCGGATTATATAAATGCCGAAACTCAACAAAAGCAGCGCGCGCCCCATGGGTGCCGTTCTCACCTTCCTTTTTCGTCGCTGGGCGGAGCATCGCCTGCTGGTTGCCGCCACCGCCGGGGCGATGGTCGCCGCCACCTTGACCGACGTGTTTCTGCCCATTTTTGCGGGAAACCTTGTCACGGCGGTCTCCGACCAGGCTGGCCATAGGGCAGGCGCCCTGCACGGGGCGTTGGTGGCGCTCGGCATCATGGCCGTACTCGGCGTCGCGCAAGCCATCCTACGTTACACGGTGTTCCGCAGCATCGTGCGGCTCACATTGTTCAACATGGCCGATGTCGCGCGCGCCGCCTTCTACAGGGTCCAGCGTTTTTCGTCAGACTGGCACGCCAATAATTTTGCGGGCTCGGTTCAGCGCAAAATCACCCGCGGCATGTGGGCGATCGACATGCTGAACGACACCTTGCTTGTGGCACTTTTGCCCGCACTCTCGGTCCTCGCGGGCTCCGCCATTGTGCTCGGGCTGCACTGGCCTGTAATGGGCGCACTGCTCGCCATCGGGGCTACCTTGTATATTATTCTGGCGGCTACTCTTTCGGTACGTTGGGTCGCACCCGCGTCGCAGCTTTCAAACCGTTGGGATACCCGCATCGGTGGCGCCCTGGCCGATGCCATTTCCTGCAACGCGGTGGTCAAAGGCTTCGGCGCCGAGCATCGTGAAGACGCCATTTTGCAGGGCGTGCTGAACAAATGGAGCCACCGCACGCGCCGTACATGGATTCGCGGCACCGTCTCCGGTACCATCCAGGGCGTAGCCTTGCTGTTGCTGCGCACCTCCGTCACCGGCCTCGCCGTGGCCCTCTGGTGGACGGGCCGCGCCTCACCCGGCGATGTCGCCACTGTGCTCACCGCCTATTTCATCGTGCTCGGCTATTTGCGCGATGTTGGCTATCACATCGCCAATCTACAGCGCGGCGTGAATGAGATGGAGGAACTTGTCGGTCTGCACGCGCAGGATTTGGGCGTGGAGGACAGCAAGGGCGCATCCGAAATCAAAATCAGTGCCGGACATATCCGGTTCGATCATGTCGAGTTCCGCTATGGCCCGCAGATCACGCCGTTATTCCAGGATTTCACGCTGGACATCATGGCCGGTGAGCGCGTCGGGCTCGTAGGGCATTCCGGTTCCGGCAAAACCACCTTTGTGAAGCTCATCCAACGGTTGCACGATGTCACCGGTGGACGGATCATGATCGATGGGCAGAACATCGCCGCTATCCGCCAGACCGGCCTGCGCGCGCAGATCGCCATCGTCGCGCAGGAGCCGATCTTGTTTCACCGCTCGCTGGCGGAAAACATCGCCTATGGCCGGCCAAGCGCCACCATGGCGGAAATCGAACAGGCTGCCTGGCTGGCGAACGCGCATGACTTCATCGCAAAACTGCCAAAAGGCTACAGCACTTTGGTGGGCGAGCGCGGGGTGAAACTCTCAGGTGGGGAGCGTCAACGCGTCGCGATCGCGCGGGCCTTCCTTGCCAACGCGCCGATCCTGATCCTCGACGAAGCCACTGCCAGCCTTGATTCCGAATCCGAGGCGCTGATCCAGGAGGCGATGGAGCGCCTGATGACAGGCCGCACCGTGATCGTCATCGCCCACAGACTCTCCACCGTCCGCGCGCTCGACCGCATCCTGGTGTTCGAGCACGGACGGATCATCGAGGATGGACCACATAACGTCTTGTTAGAATTACACAATGGCATCTACCGCCGGTTGTTTGAACGGCAGGCGATGGGGCTGCTCCCGGAGGTCAGCGACGCGTAATATCGACGGGAGCGCGGGGCCGCTATCCGGTTGGCCAGAGCAACCGGAACCTCTGACAAACCACCAGCATATCTTCTGAGAACATCCCGCCATCCTCGGCCTGCGTCTGGGTAAAATAATCCCGATGCGCGGCGCGCCAATAGTTGAGCGAGCCATCCCCCTCACCCTCCGCCGCAGCAAAGTCACCGGTCACAGCGATGAACGGCACGATCTCGACGTCGATCGTCTCGATAATCCCGTGTGCCGCTCCCGTACCGTCACAAACCACCGCAAGGTCGCCAGTTTTCGGTAACGCCTCACCACTGGCTTTGTACCACGCGGCCAACGAGGTCGTGGCGCGCTTCTGTCCGCTAAGAACAAGCGCGCAAAGTTCGGTCTGCTGGGCTTCGCCAAGCCCGAACACCGTGATTTCCGGCATTGCCAGCATCTCCCCGCGCGCGCTGGCGAAGGTCCGCCATAACGCGGCGGCAGAGTCACTTATCGGCATACGGGTTTTCGGTCCCGCGCAGCATGATCCTGATCGGGACGCCCGGCATCTCGAAAGCCTCTCGCAATGAGTTTACGAGATACCGCAGATAGGTATCCGGGACCTGCTCCGCGCGCGTCCCGAACAGCGCGAAACTCGGGGGTCGGGCCTTGACCTGCGTTATATACCGCAGCTTCAACCGCCGCCCCTCAACCAGCGGCGGCGGAAACCGCTCCAGTGCCGTTTCGAACCAGCGATTCAGCGCGCTGGTCGGCACCCGCAAATTCCATTTCTCATAGGTCGCGCGGATCGCCGGGAATAATTTACTGATCCCCTCGCCGGTCTCGGCCGAAATCGGCACCAACGTGATCCCCTTCATCTGCGACAATGAGATGGAAATACGGTCGAGTGCTGCCTGCTTGCCCTTGGTCCGGTCATCCAACGCATCCCACTTCGTCAGCGCGATCACGCAGGCCCGGCCCTCACGCTCCACAAGGCGAGCGATGTGCAGGTCTTGTTCCTGCACACCTTGTAACGCGTCCACCGCCAACACAACCATCTCAGCGCGCTTCAGCGCCTCGATCGAGGATGAGGTGGACATACGCTCCAGCCCCTCATCCACCTTCGCGCGTTTGCGTAAGCCCGCCGTATCCACCACACGGTAAAGCTTGCCGTCCGGGCCTTCAAAATCAGCCGAAACCGCATCGCGCGTCAGGCCCGGTTCAGGCCCCGTGATCATCCGCTGCTCGCCCAGAAAATAATTTAAAAGCGTGGATTTGCCCGCGTTGGGGCGGCCGACAATGGCAAGGTGCAATGGCTTGTTCTCGTCCTCCTCAGCCTCCGGCGCTGCTTCGGGCAGGCGCTCGGCAATCTCGGTCATGAGGTTATATATGCCCTCATTATGCTCGGCGGAAATTGCCACCGGCTCGCCAAAGCCCAGCTCATAGGCTTCCATGGAGTTGGCGATCCCGCCGCGCCCCTCGGCTTTGTTGGCTACAACCAACACCTGCCGGTTCTTCCGGCGCAGCCAGGTGCCGAAATGCCTATCCTCCGGCAGCAGGCCGGATTTCGCATCGAAGATAAACAGCACAAGGTCTGCCTGGTCCACGGCGGTGGCGGTGGAGGCACGCATGCGCCCGGGCAGTGTGTCTGGCGCTGCCTCTTCCAGCCCCGCCGTATCCACCACCAGCACTTTGCGCCCGCCTAGCTCGCATATCGCTTCCTTACGGTCGCGCGTTACCCCTGGCGTGTCGGCCACCAATGCCCAGCGGCTGCCAACAAGGCGATTGAACAAGGTGGATTTTCCGACATTCGGCCGGCCGGCGATGACGATTCGGGGTAGCTCAACCATAGGCCGTAAGGCGCGCATCGCGCGTAAGTTGCAGTAGCACGCCACTAACGGCGATAGGCGGCATGTCGGCCGGGGCGCCCAGTTTCACAGTCTGGTTCAGTTTGCCGGTTGTGGCGTCCACAAGTGCTGCCTCGCCATGGTCGTTCACGCAGATGAGCGTGCTGTTCACCAGTGCCGGGCCGGACCAGATGATGGGATTGGTGCGCTTTTTCATATTCTTGAAGGCGGGTAGGGCCGTGGCCCAACTCACCAGCCCGTCATCGGCGTGCACGGCGAAGAGTTTTGCGCTGGAATCAAGCAGGAATAAAAATCCTCCGGAGGCGGCTGGCGGCTGGCTGCCGGTGGCTTGGTGCGTCCACACCTTGGCGCCTGAATGCAGGTCAACCGCCATGAAGCTGCCGCCGATATTGATGCCATAGACTACCCCGCCGGCGATGACCGGTGCTGCCACGACATCCGAAAGATCCAACGCGCTGGCCTGGCCGAAACCTGAAGCGAGGCTCTGCTCCCAGACGGGCATGCCGGAACTGGCGTCGATGGCGGCGAGCAGCCCGGTCGAGAATCCAGCGGCGATGATGCCATCCGCGAAGGCGGGCGCACCGGTAATGCCGACGGCGGTCATCGGTGGGGTGCCGACCGCGCCGAGGAAGCGCCAGCCCGGCGCACAGGATTGTTCGTCGAAGGTCAGCAGCAAATCGTTCTGGGTGATAACAGCCACCAATCCGCCGGCCACCAGCGGGGCGGAGCGCGCCGGAAAATCCAGCTTCTGCCGCCATAGAATCTTGCCGGTGCCAGCATCCAGCGCCAGCGCCTCGCCATAGCCGGTGCTGGCGTAGATTTTGCCGGCATTAAAGGCGATACCGCCGCCGATATTCTGCGTGCTGTTATGCTTGGGCCGGGTTTCGGTGCGCCAGAGCATAGAGCCATCGGAGAGGGACAAGGCGCGGATATGCGCGGCGGAATCCATGGTGAACACATGCCCGCCGACCACTACGGGGCTCGCGGCCAATGGCTGGCGGTAGCCGCCCGCGGCGCCGATATCCGCGTGCCAGCCGGGTTGGAAGCTGAGCGGCCCGGCCACGTTGCCCGGCGCGTGCGCGGCATTGGCCAGCGGCTGCGCCCAGGCGTTCAGCGGCGTGGGCGTGGGCAGGGTAACAGGCGGGGCGTTGGCGGCCACATCCATGCCGGACTGGTCTGCCAGTACCGGGATCTGCTTTCCGATAATGGGGGGTTTTTTGTTGTAGGAGGAGCAAGAAGCAAGCAGGCCGAATAGACCTACAGTCGCGGTGCGGCGGCGAATCATGGGCATCTCATCCGTTCAGCTTGGCGAGCATGGCCTGGGCGCGGTTCTGCGCGCCTTGGGGCGTGCTGGGGTCGTCCTGCACCTGGGCGAAGAGTGATTTGGCCATCGCCGTGTTGCCTTCATTCAGATAAACCATCGCCTGCATCTCCCGGGCCAGACCGTGATACGGGTTGCTCTCCTGCACCATCGGCTGCAACCGGGCCAGGATATCGGCATTATTGTCGATGCCGATTTCGTGCTGGGCAAACAGCAGGCTGGCGGCGTCCCTCATCAGTTGAGGGGCGGCCTCGTCGGCGCCGACCCGGCTCCATAGTAAGGCAGCCTTGGGTAACTCTCCGGTATTGGCATAAAGGGCGGCAGCCCGCATCCGGGCCAGGGTCTTGTAGGTCTCAGGCGCGGATTTCGAAAAATCTACCAGCTTCTGTGCCGTGCTCGTGGCCACTGCCGGGGTGGGTGGGCTACCGGGCTGGTCCACAGCCTGGGTGAGCGAGAGATATTGCGTGGCGGCTATTTCGGCCTGCTTGGCCGTGTGGGCCTGCCAGAATTCCTGCCCGGCGACCCCCACCAGCACCAGCAAGGCGGCCAGCAGCAGCAGCCCCCCATAGCGTTTGGCGAGCGTCACCGCCCGCTCGTGGCGCAGATCCTCGGAAACTTCGTCAAAAATGTCGGCCACGCGGCGTTTTCCTCTTTGCCGGTTTGTCTTAGCTGGGGCTGGCGCTCGCGGCAACGCAGGCGGCAAGCCGCCGCGCCGCGCGCTCATGCCCCATCAATGCAAGTAGCGGCGCCATCTCGGGGCCGTGCTCCTCGCCGGTCAGTGCCAGGCGCAACGGCTGGTACAGCGCCTTGCCCTTGGCCCCGGTGGTGGCGGAAATGGCGGCGCTCCAGGCTT
>JAQNCU010000247.1 GCA_029077775.1 Acidocella sp.
ATACTGGCGGATCTTCCTACCTGATCCACGTCATTTCCGCAGCGCAGGCAATTGCCGCTGGGCATTGTAATGTCGCTCTCATCACGCTGGCCGGGCGGCCGCGAAGCGAGGGTGCTGTCGGCACCGGTGTGCGCGGAAATGCGCAGCCCGATCTTCAGTGGGAAAGCCCTTACCGGCCATCTGTCGCCAATTTATACGCCCTGTTCGCGGCCCGGCATATGTATGAATTCGGCACCACGAGCGAACAGCTAGCCTGGGTCAAAGTTGCGGCCTCGCATCACGCCCAGCACAATCCGTACGCCATGCTGCGCGAACTCGTCACGGTTGACGATGTATTGAATTCACCCGTCATCGCATCACCCTTGCGCCGGCTTGATTGCTGTGTTGTCAGTGATGGTGGCGGTGCCATTATCCTTACCCGCCCGGAACTGGCCCGTGAGCTTGGCAAAACTGATATTCGCCTGCGAGGTGGTGGTTCTGCCATCAAGCACCAGGCCGGCGGCAACGTCGATCTCACCTTCACGGCGGCAGCGCAATCAGGTGCTGCTGCCTTTGCGGAAGCTGGGGTGACCCAAGCTGATATCCGCTACGCCTCGATTTACGACAGTTTCACCATCACTGTTCTGGCGCAGCTTGAGGATCTCGGTTTTTGTGAGAAAGGGCAGGGTGGTAAATTTGTTGCCGATGGTGGGTTGATCGCGGGTCAAGGCAGGCTTGCAGTGAACACCGATGGCGGCGGCCTTTGCAATAACCACCCGGCGAATCGCGGCGGCGTTACAAAAATTATCGAAGCCGTGCGCCAACTACGTGGCGAGGCGCACCCAATGGTCCAAGTGCCGGATTGTCATCTGGCGCTCGCTCAGGCTATGGGCGGCACGCTAAGCACGCGCCATGTCAGCGCCACGTTGATTCTGGAACGAGTCTGATGCCCGATCTTCCCACCTTCATCGCGCCGGAAGCGAACCCTGAAACGGCCTATTTTTGGGAACAGGCGTCTGTTAAGAAATTCAATGTCAAAATCTGTACAGACTGCGATCAAGCTCATTGGTATCCGCGCGCGCATTGTCCGTTCTGTGGAAGTGCAAATACCGCATGGCGCGAGAGTGCGGGTTATGGAAAGATCTACAGTTTTAGCCTGGTGAGTCCACTCAAAAACCCCTATGTCATAGCTTTCGTCACGCTCACTGACGGCCCGACGCTCCTGACCAATATCATCGCGCCCAACAATCTTGATATCGCCATCGGCCAATCTGTCAAAATTGCCTTTGCCCCCTCTGAAGGGGGCATGTCAGTTCCCGTATTCGTCCTCGCTGCCGATCTTTGATTGTAGAGCGCGTTCGGCTTGACGCAAACGTGCCAAGCTGAACGCGCTCTGCATGTTTGATAAGAGGCTGATTCACGCTCGCCGTTCCCGCGCCATGCGCGTCAACTTCAAACGATCAGGTTCTAAACCCGCTCAATGATCAGGGCGATTCCTTGCCCACCGCCGATACACATCGTGACGAGGGCATAGCGGCCCTCAATGCGTATCAGCTCATACATAGCTTTGATGGCGATAACGGCACCGGACGCGCCAATCGGATGACCAAGCGCAACCGCGCCGCCATTTGGATTGACCTTGTCTGTCGGAAAATCAAGGTCGCGCGCAACCGCGCAGGCTTGTGCCGCAAAGGCCTCATTCGATTCGATGACGTCGATATCGCCTATTGCAAGCCCTGCTTTTTTAAGCGCCTTTTGAGAGGCTGGAATCGGCCCGAGCCCCATATATTGGGGGTCAACACCGGCATGACCATACGCCACAATCCGTGCCATCGGCTTGGCATTGCGCTTCAACATCTCCGTCCCGCTCATCAACACCAATGCAGCGCCGCCATCGTTCAGGCCGGATGCGTTGCCCGCGGTGACCGACCCATTTTTCAGGAAAGCAGGTTTGAGCGTGGAAAGCGTTTCCTGGCTTATATCGCTCCTCACATGTTCATCTGTATCGAAGAGAATCGGCCCCTTCCGTGAAGGTAAATCCACGGCAACGATCTGCGTCTTGAACCGTCCCTCGGCGATCGCCCGCGCCGCGCGGCGATGCGATTCGGCGGAGAACTCATCCTGGGTCTCGCGCGAAATCTCGTAACGTGCCGCAACATTCTCGGCGGTAATCCCCATATGCCCGTGACCAAAAGGGTCGTGCAGGGCGCCCACGACCATATCGACCACTTTTCCGTCGCCCAGACGCGCGCCCCAGCGTTCATTTGGCAGCAAAAAGCCGCCCCGGCTCATGGATTCCGCCCCACCCGCCACCGCAATGTCAGCGTCACCCAGCTTGATGATTTGCGCGGCCGAGACAATCGCCTGCAGGCCTGATCCGCAAAGCCGGTTCACAGTCAGTGCGGGTGTCTCGAAGGGGATACCAGCCTCAACCGCTGCAACACGCGATAGGTAAGCGTCACGCGGTTCGGTATGGATGACATTTCCCATAACAACGTGCTGAACGTCTTCGCCGGAAATGGAGGCTTCGTTCATCGCCGCACTGATCGCGATTTGCCCGAGTTTTGTGGGTGGAATGTCTTTCAGGCTTTTGCCGAAATCACCGATGGCAGTGCGCTTTCCAGCTACGATAAAAACGTCTTCCATATTTCGCCCGGCCTCTCAAAATAGACAGTGATAAATAAAAAAATGGTCGCAAAGATCATTCGGCGGAGACCATTTCCCCTGTTGGGTCAGATAACGCCATCATGGGCAAGCTGGTCGCAATCCACTTCATTAAGACCAAGCCGTTCCATGAGAACCGTTCTCGTGTCGGCACCCAGCATCGGGGGCGCTTCATACGCCGTCGGTGGTGTGTTTGAAAATCGCAGAGGATTAGCGACCAGAGGAACCTGCCCGATGGTGGGGTGGGAGACATTTTGGAGCATCTGCCGATGTTGGATCTGAGGATCTGCGAAAACCTTGTCGATCGTATTGACCGGTGCGACGGGAACCTCGGCGCGCTCTAAACACTCCAGCCAAACGCTCACGGGTTTGTCCAAAAATGTGGTCTCCATCTGCGCGCTCAGGGCATCTCTGTTGGCGGTCCTTAACTCATTGGTCTTGAAAAGCGGATGGTCGATCAAGTCCGGGCGGCAGATGGCTTTGCACAACCTCTGATACTGTAAATCATTGCCGGCGGTCAGAAAAATAGCGCCATCCTGGCAGTTGAAATTTTGCGAGGGCACGCCGCCATAGCCCGCATTGCCACGGCGCTTGGGGACCTGTCCGGTAATGAGGAAGTTCTGCGCATAATGCGAGAGCGTGGCGACCCCGACATCGAGAAGCGAAAGATCGATATGTTGCCCCACGCCACCGTTTTGGTCGCGATGATACAGCGCCGCGGTGATGGCGAAGGCGGCCTGGTAGCTTGACATCACGTCGACAATGCTGATGCCGACCTTCATCGGCCCGCCGCCCGGTTTGTCGTCGGCATGGCCTGAAACGCTGGCGAGCCCGCCGAGGGCCTGGAAAATACCATCATAACCCGGACGATGGCGGTAGGGTCCGGTCTGTCCAAACCCGGTGATGGAACAATAGATCAGCCCGGGGTTGACCGACTTCAAGCTCTCATAATCAAGCCCGTGTCGCTTCAGGGCATCCACGCGAAAATTCTCCACCAGAATATCTGATTGCGCGGCCAAGTCCCGGATGATTTTCTGCCCCCCTGCCGAGCCGAGATTGACGGTCACGGATTTCTTGTTTCGATTACAGGAGGCGTAGAAGCCCGACATTCTGCCGTCAGCCTCGGCCCCTGTATCCAGGAATGGCGGCCCGTAAAGCCGGGAGTCATCGCCTGTGCCCGGCCGCTCGATCTTGATCACGTCGGCGCCCAAATCTGCCAGCCATTGCGCCGTCAGCGGGCCAGCCAGAATACGGCTCATATCGAGAACGCGAATACCTTCCAGTGGTCTTGTCATTTTACGGGCGCTCCTGCTGGCGGCGATTCGGGTTCAGTTGCCGGAGAAACGCGGCGTGCGCTTTTCGATAAAGGCCATAACAGCCTCTTTATGGTCGCCAGACGCATGTGCGATGGCCTGCATTGCCGCCGAGAGGTGGAGCACGCTCTCCAGAGTGCCGGTTTCGGCCTCTCGCAGCAGCCGTTTGGTCATTCGCACCGCGATCGGCGGGTTGGCGGCGATTTTCGCGGCGATTTCAAAGGCTGTGGTCAACAGGTCCCCGGGCTCGACAATGCGTGAGATCAACCCTAACCGGAGCGCCTCCTCGGCGCCGAGCATCTCCCCCGTCAGCGCTAGCTCCCGTGCTTTGGCGGCCCCGATAATGCCGGTCAATAACCAGGCCCCCCCGTCGCCTGGCACCAGACCCATTTTGACGAAGCTCTCGGCAAATGTGGCATCGGCCGTCGCAATTCTGATGTCGCACATGCAGGCGAGGTCGCAGCCAGCACCAATAGCAGCACCGTTGATGGCGGCAATGACCGGGACTTCCAGCGCCGCGAACGCGCGCGGGATGCGCTGGATGTTGTCCAGGTACCATTGTCGGTTTTCCGCCGGGCTTGACTCCAGCCTGCCGCCAGGTGCGGCCATCGCTTTTACATTGCCGCCGGACGAAAATACAGCCCCAGCCCCTGTGAGGATGGCGACGCGAACTGAACGATCAGACCCCATTTTACGGCACGCCGCTTCCAGGGCGGCTATCATATCCGGATCGGATATCGCGTTGCGCTGCTCCGGTCGGCTCAAGGTCAACAAAACGACGCCGCCTTGTTCAGCGTATAGCAAAGGCTCACCGGTCACAAAAAACCTCGGTCATTTATCTCTCAAATAAGCCAATGTGTATGGTTTCCTTTGGCTGCGCTCGGAATTATCGCCTGATTTGGGGTAACCCATCCCCGTCAGTCGTGAAAATCCACAGTCGTCCTGTCGGCGAACTCATCGTGCCTCCGATATCGGACGCGGCGGCCAGTGTCTCTCTAAGACGGATAAAATTTGCAAAACCCGATTGATAATCGTTGACCGTCGTTTTAT
>JAQNCU010000248.1 GCA_029077775.1 Acidocella sp.
GTTTGGCGGCCCCGATAGAAAAATATTACTTGTCCGCTATAGATACCCCATCAGCCCGGCCACCGCCGCCCGCACTTCCTCCGCCGCGACACCGTTTGGCCCGGCCTCGGTCACGCCCAGCCCCTCGGCGAAGGCATTGGCGAACGCTGCGCGGTTGCCAATCGCCTCAGTGAGCAACACCAGCTTGCGCGCCGCAATCTCCGTCTCCATCCGCCGCCGCAAGCGGGAATTCGCCGCCGCGCGGTTGAACATCAGCACCACGCGGCGCTTTTCCTCCACCGCCAGTTTCAGCGTTCCCTCCGCTGCCCATAAATCGGGCGGCGACGGGTTCATCGGGATCAACACCAGATCCGCGCCGCGAATCGCCCGCCGCGCATCGCTGTCGATCACCGGTGGCGTGTCGATCAACACAAAATCATAGGCCGCCTTCAGGCGCTCCACCTCCGCCGCCAACCGCCAGCCGGAAACATTGGTCACATCCACCGCGGCACCGGCCTTGGCCGCACCCGCGCGCAACCGCCCCCAGGCGGCAAGGCTGCCTTGCGGGTCGATGTCGAGTGCTGCGACCCTTGAGCCCGCCGCCGCCATCGCCACGGCGAATTGCGCGGTCAGCATGGTCTTGCCAGACCCGCCTTTCTGCTGTGCCACCGCGATCACCTTGCCCATGCCCAACCCTCACACCGCCACTGGCGGCAATCCGTTTTTGCCCAACAGCGCCGTCAGTTCCCTGATCACGGGGAACACCTCCTGGTTGCGGTTGGCCCCTTGCGCGTCATGCGCCGCCTGCTCAGCCTCCACGATCAGCCGATCCTCTTTAAAAATCGCCTCGGTAAAGCGGATCAGCACGGGCCATGCCAGGTTCAAGCCCGCCCGCCCCAGCGCCGAACCCGGCTTGGCGATTGAGAGCAGCCCAAACGTGCGGATGGTCTTTTGTTCGGCGTCCTGCGGCACATACACAATCCATAAATCCATCACCGGCAGGGCATCACCGCTGGCCGGGGCAATGCGCAAGGTCTGATACGGATACTCGGTGCGGATGGTCATGACATCTTTGCCATTGGTATCGGCGCTGCGCTTGCCACCAAAAATCGCCGCCTCACCAAGCGGCTGCTTACCCCCGGTACGCGGCAGCGTATATTGCACCTCCAACCAATTATCGCCCAGCTTGCGGCCCAGATAACGCGGCTGTATCTGCCCCATCAGCCGCCTGTGCAAAAACTGGTGGTTCATGTCGATCAGGTTTTCATGCATGAACGAGTAATGGCAGTTGATCTTCCGCCCGAACCGCCGCGTCCGGTATTTATTGCTCAACGCCGCCGATAAATTCGGAAATTCCGGCATTTTTGCGGGGTCGCCCGGATAGATAAACACCAGCCCCGCCGCCTCCCGGCACGGATAGGGCTTCACGCCGTTCGGCAGCTTGCCTTTGCCCAAATATGGCACATCCGTGCACTTGCCGGAGGCATCATAGGTCCAGCCATGATACCCGCAGCGAATTGCACAGCCTTTTACCACCCCGGCATCCAGCGGCACCTGCCTGTGCGCGCAGCGGTTTTCCAGCGCGAACACCGCCCCCTCGCGCGGGCGCACCAGCACAACCGGCTCGCCGCCAAAGCGCACGGCCAGTGGCTTGTTGGTTTTAAGCTCCCGGCTCCATGCCACCGGATACCAATGATCCGGGTGAATGCGCACGCGGCGCGTATCCAACCCATCGGCCACCAACGGAGGTGCAACCGCCTCGCCGATATTGCCGATATTGCCGTCGGTATTCAGCATATTGGTATCCATGCAAACCCTCTTTTGGTTAACGCCCCTCGAACCTAGCCCTGGCAGTGTTCGATGCAACTGACCGTAGCCCGTATCACCAAATTGTAACCGCACCCGGGCAAACGCGATATACCAAATAACCGAACCAATTCAGCGGTGTCCCCAGCCCCGTCCCTGATACAGTTTATTGCAAAACCCCCAGCCTGTTCCCATGGTTTCGCCGCTTTTCACCACCAGTTTGCGGTCACGGAACAGGAGCATTGACATGAGCCCTATCAAATCCATCGGCCTGGCCGCAGCACTGGCCTTAACCAGCCTTGCCAGCATAGCACAGGCCCAGCCTTATCCGCCCCCCGGCCCGCCCGGTCCGCCCGGTCCGCCCGGGCCGCCTGTTTATCGCCCAGTCCCTCCACCGCCACCGCCGCCTTACTACCACCCCTGGCACCGGGGAGACCGTTTTTACGGCCCCCGCTATGTCGTCGTCCATTGGCGCCATTACCGCCTCGCCCCGCCGCCCTACGGTTATGTCTGGGTGAACGACCACGGCCATTTCCTGCTGCTCGCCCCCTCGGGCTATATTTCTGAAATCGTCATCCCGTAACCACCCCCATCCCCACCCCCATCTCCACCCTGGGCAGGGGTCATAAAACCCTGCCCATTTAGTCCCCCGTGCGCGAACATGCTCTGCCAGAACGAAATGCGAACGGGAGAACCGAACCGCACACCCCTGGAAACGCTGCACGCGGTCGAGCAAAAACTGCTCTGGCTCGCCGCCTGGATGATCCATAACGCCAACCATCTCCGCCCCAATCGCGACCATTTGAAGGTCGGCGGTCATCAGGCATCCTGCGCCTCGGTCACCGCCATCATCGCCGCACTTTATTTCGATATCCTGCGCCCGCAGGATCGTGTCGCCGTCAAACCCCATGCGGGCCCGGTTTTGCACGCCGTCAATTACCTGCTCGGGCGCCAAACCCGCGCGCAAATGCAGGGCTTACGCCAGTTCGGCGGTGCCCAGGCCTATCCCTCCCGCACCAAAGACGGCGCAGAGATCGACTTCTCCACGGGCTCGGTCGGCCTCGGCGTTGCCCTCACCAGCTTCGCCTCGCTGATGCAGGATTACATCCGCGCCCACGGTCTGGCCGACCCCGCAATGCCCCGCGCCCGCCACATCGCCATCGCGGGTGACGCCGAACTCGATGAAGGCAACATCTACGAGGCGCTGCTCGAAGGTTGGAAGCACGATGTCCGCGATGTCTGGTGGGTTGTTGATTACAACCGCCAAAGCCTGGACAGCGTCATGCCAGACCGCCTGTTTGGCCGTTTTGAGGGCCTGTTCCGCGACATGGGCTGGCGCGTCGTCTCGCTCAAATATGGCCGAAAACTTGAGGCCGCCTTCGCCCGCCCCGGCGGCGCCAGCCTGCGCGGCTGGATCGATGAGTGCCCGAACTCGGTCTATTCCGCCCTCACCTTCCAGGGCGGTGCCGCCTGGCGCCAGGCCATCCTCGCCGATATGGGCAAATCCCGCACCGTCCGCGCGCTGATCGACCCGCTGGACGATTCCGAACTCGCTCATCTGATGACCAACCTCGCCGGGCACGACCTCTGCACCCTAACTGAAGCCTTCCGCGCCTGCGCCCAGTCGGACCAGCCCACCGTCTTCCTCGCCTATACCATCAAAGGCATGGGCCTGCCCTTTGCGGGCCATAAGGACAACCACGCGGGCATGATGACGGTCGAGCAGATGGATACATTCCGGCGTTCTTTAAACATCCGCCCTGGCCATGAATGGGATAAATATGAGGGCCTGGCCGCCCCCAAAACCGTGGAACGCTTCATCGCCGCCACGCCCTTCGCCACCCCGCTCACCCCATCGGGCCGCCGCCTGCCCGCCGCCGCCATCCCCATCCCCGCCACCCTGCCGCAGCCGCGCATCATCGGGCGGCGCATGAGCACGCAAACCGGCTTCGGGGAAGTCCTCTCCGAGATCGGCCGCGCCCAGGGCGAGTCCGCGCCGATGTCCCAGCGCATCGTCACCATGAGCCCGGATGTCGCGGTCTCGACCAATCTCGGCCCCTGGATCAACCGGCGCGGCATTTTCGACCGCCACACCCGTGATGATGTGTTCCGCGATGGCAAACTCGCCAGCGCGCAACGCTGGGGCACCAACCCTGATGGCCAGCATATCGAGCTTGGCATCGCCGAACAAAACCTCTTTCTCCTGCTCGGTGCCGCGGGCCTCTCGCATGATCTGCACGGCGTGCGCCTGCTCCCGGTCGGCACGGTGTACGATCCCTTCGTCAATCGCGGGCATGATGCTCTGTTTTATGCCTGCTACCAGGATGCCCGGTTCCTGCTCATCTCCACGCCCTCGGGTATAACGCTCGCGCCTGAAGGTGGGCAGCACCAGGCCACCAACACCCCGCTTCTCGCCATCGTCCAGGACCGCCTCGCCAGCTTCGAGCCTGCCTATTGTGACGAACTCGCCATCCTGCTCCGCCACGCCTTCCACCACATGCAACAACCGGATGGCTCCGCGGTATGGCTGCGCCTGTCCACGCAAATCCTCACCCAGCCAGACCGGCCCTTGAACGCCGAGCACGTCATCGCGGGCGCGCATTGGGCCATCCCACCCGCGCCCGGCGCCAACATCGCCATCGCCTACCAGGGTGCCGTCGCCGCTGAAGCCGAGGCCGCTTTCGCCCAGTTGCGGGAGGATTGCCCGACCGCCGGGCTCCTCGCCATCACCAGCCCAGACCGTCTCTACGCCGGGTGGCGCGCCGCGCAACGCCAGCGCCGCTCAGGGGCGCGCGCCACCTCGCATATCGAGGCCCTGCTCAGCCCCCTGGCCCCCAACGCCGCCCTGGTCAGCGTGCTCGACGGCCACCCCGCCGCCCATGCCTGGCTCGGCGGCGTGCGCGGCAACCGCATCATGTCCCTCGGCCCCGACCATTTCGGCCAATCCGGCGACATCACAGACCTCTACCGCGAATACGAAATCGACACCGCCGCCATCCTCGATGCCTGCGCCGAGGCATTGCTGCCGCCGCGATGAAACTAAACAGCTCTTTTTAGAGCCAGATGACGCCAGATGGGCGCGCCAGCGTCACGCTAAATCCGTCTTGCTCTCGTGGGAAACCTCATCGAATCCCCGCCCTTCACGTCAAACAGCCAGATCGAGGTGATTTGTGCCAGCATAAAATGTTAATCGTCTGACCCTTGCCGAAGATATGCC
>JAQNCU010000249.1 GCA_029077775.1 Acidocella sp.
GGCGCCCTTTGCATCGTGTAAAAATATTGGCGCGAAGCGTTCGGGCGTCTCGCTCAACGTAGTGGACAGCGCGTTATGATGGTCAGCCGTGGCGGCGATAGCAGCGTATTCCTCGGTCGTGCCGATTCCACCGTGCAATTGGATTGCCTGCTGGCCGATAAATCGACCTGACCGGCCGATTTGGATTTTCGCCATGGCAATGGCGCGATGGCGAGCAACACCATCTGGATGACGCGCCATGAACGCGGCCTCGAACATCATTGAACGGGCCAATTCCAGCATCACCAACATGTCCGCGGTCCGATGCTGCACCGCCTGAAAGCTACCTAACAGCACGCCAAACTGCTGGCGGGTCTTCAAATACGCGACCGTGAGCCCGTAGGCGGCTTCCATGCAGCCCACAGCCTCGGCGCAAAGAGCTGCCATCGCCTCGTCAGCCGCGCGCTCGATGACGCTGCACGCCTTGCCAGGCTCTCCTAGCAAGGCATCGTCACCAACCTTTAGATTTTGCAGCAGCACATGGTCAGAGTGTTGCCTGTCCTGCGTACGCAGGGATCGCCGAGAGAGCCCCGGGGTATCGGCATCGATCAAAAAAACCGCCAGTCCCCCGGCGTCGGCGGCGGCACCATTAATACGTGCACTAATGATAAATTTCTCTGCGCTATCACCGTGTCGAACAAATATTTTTTCACCATCGAGAACCCAGCCATCATCGACCCGGCATGCCGTGGTTTCCACATAATGCAGATTATAGCGCGCGCGGCGTTCAGCATGGGCGAAAGCCAACTTCAAATCACCTGACACGATGGTGGATAACAAAGCCCGCTGGGCAGGCGAGCCTGAAGCGGTCAAAATACCGCCCCCCAGGACCACGGTGGACAGATAAGGCTCCATAACCAAAGCCGCGCCAAACGCGCGCATGACGATCATATGATCGACCCCGTCGCCGCCGAACCCGCCATCCTCCTCGGAAATCCCGAGACCGAGTAGACCTAGCCCAGCGTAATCAGCCCATAGGTTCGGTGACCACCCGTTTGGCAAATCAAGATAGGTATTTCGGGCGGCGAAACTATAACGATCCTTAAGTAAACGCGCGATGCTCTCGTGCAGCATGGCCTGGTCTTGTGTGAGTTCAAAATCCATCAGAGACCCAGGATTGATTTGCTGATGATGTTGCGCTGAATTTCATTTGAGCCACCATAGATGGAGGCCGCGCGCGCGAAAAAATATGTCGCTTCAACCCCCGGCAACCAATCTCTGTCGTCCAGGTCGCCATTGCCGCATACCTCGAAGCTCTGTGACCAGGGACCCGCGGCTTCCTGCAGCAACTCGGCTGCTAACTGCTGCAGCTCGGTTCCCTTTAACTTAAGGATCGAACTGATAGCGACCATGTCAGCGGAGTCTTTCGGTCCGGTGACGGCTCGCAACTGCGTTAATTCTAATGCGCGTAGTTCGACTTCTGCCGCGAGCAATCGCTCTCGAAATTTCTGATTGTTGATCAGCGGAAAACCAGCCTCTTGCATGGACGTTGCAACGCGGCGCGCCCTGGCAAGCCGGCCACGGGTCAAGCCAATGCGCGCAATCCCCGAACGCTCATTTCCCAACAAAAATTTCGCAATCGACCAACCTTCATTCTCGTTGCCGACAAGCTGCGCTGCCGGGACACGCACATCATCGAGAAACACTTCCGTCAGATAAAAGCTGTTATCCAAAGATTTGATCCGGCGAACAGTCACACCCGGTGTCTTCATATCGATGAGCAAAAAACTTATGCCGCGCTGTTTGCGCGCCTGGGTATCGGTACGGACGAGACAGAACATCCAATCAGCGAACTGAGCCTGCGAAGTCCAAATTTTTTGGCCGTTGACAACGTAATCATCGCCGTCCCGCCGCGCGATGGTTTTTAGCGACGCGAGATCAGACCCGGCATTTGGCTCAGAAAATCCCTGGCACCACCAATGGTCAAGCGCTGCGATCGCGGGCAGAAATTTCTGCTTTTGGGCTGGAGTGCCGAAAGCGATCAGCACCGGCCCGATCATGTTCACGTTATAACTTAAGGGCTCCGGCGCGGGAGCCGCTTGCAGACGTTCCTTGAAAATATACCGCTGTACGGGGGACCAATCAGTGCCACCCCACTCCAAAGGCCAATTTGTCACTGCCCAGCCTTTGGCATGGAGGATCTTGTGCCAGATTGTCACGTCTTCGGCTTCAAGATGTGCCGCCTGCTCCATGCGCTGACGGATATCAGGGGGTAAATTATCCGCGATGAACATCGCGACATCATCGCGGAAGGCCAATTCACCGGGGGACAAAAACAGATCCAACACATACCTTCATGTTTATACGCTGGATAAAACATATCCAGCTACAGACACCGAAACACACCACTGGCCATGCCATTTCAACTGGTTTTCATCCGTTTACGCACGACCATCGTTCAGGCGATGTTTGCCAATCCGCCGCGTTCGGTTGGACAGCTCGATGCGCTGGATATACTATACCGCCCATACTAAAAAACAATTCTGGAGGGTCAAATGGCCATGTCTACAGTGCTCACGCCCATTCCAGGTCATGTTCCTGAGGCTCTGGTGTTTGATTTTGACCTGTACAATCCGCCCGGTGCGGCAACAGATTATCACGGCGCCTTTGCGCGGCTCCATGATAACGGCATCCCCGATATTTTCTGGACGCCGCGTAATGGCGGCCACTGGATTGCCACGCGTGGCACGCATATAACTGAAATTTTTCAGGACCATAGCAGATTTTCATCGCGCATGAAAAGCGTTCCGAAAGAGCATAATCCCAAAGACCCACTTCGTCCGATCACGTTGGATCCACCTGAACATGGCAAATATCGCGCCCTGATCCAACCGTTTTTTACGGTTCCGGCAATCCGCCGATTGGAGCCGATCATTCGTAATCTCGCGATTAACTTGATCGACGGGTTAAAGCCGAACGGACAGTGTGAATTTGTCGCTGACTTCGCACAACACCTGCCGATCGGCATTTTCATGGGGATGGTCAACCTGCCTGAAAGCGATCGCCTGCCCCTTCTCAATCTGGTTGATGAAATTATCAATCCGGGCGAACGGTCTAAACAGGAAATCTTCGCGTCCCTAAATGAATATGTCGGCGAAAAGGTGCGGTCACGGCGTGGCGGTACGGGCACCGACCTCATAACCCATGTTGCCAATAGTGTTATCGACGGTGAACTCATCTCATATACCGACGCTGTGTCTGTCTGTTCCCTGGTATTGATCGGGGGTTTGGACACTGTTGCGTCCACGCTCGGTTTTATTGCCCATTTTCTGGCAACACATCCCACGCACCGCCAAGAGCTTGCCGCAAAACCCCAGCTTATTGATGCCGCCATCAATGAGTTTTTGCGCCGCTTTGCCGTCACCAACCCTGGCCGCGTTGTGACCAGGGATATCGATTACCACGGCGTCAATATGCGGGCGGGTGACATGGTGATGCTCCCCACATTTCTTCACGGCTTGGACGAGCGCGAGTTCGATGACCCGCTATCGGTAAAATTCGACCGTGCGCCGAAGGTTAACGCCGCGTTCGGCCGTGGTGATCATACATGCCCTGGGTTAACGCTTGCAAAGCTCGAAATCAGGGTTTTCCTTGAGGAATGGCTCGCTCGGATCCCCATATTCTCGCTCAAAGCAGGTTCAGATGTCGGTATTCGCGCCGGAATTAACGGAAGCTTCTACCGTCTATCTTTGGCGTGGCCCTCGTAAGCGGACCAGAACCCGGCATCAGTGATACGATGGTTGCAACGCTCTCTTTTTTTACACTTGCCGGAAAATCCGTTTGCACCTTCTCTGTATACGACGCTATTACTTTATTGCACGCATACAATTGAGGACATTAAGCTGCTCGATCACGCGCCATTGCCGCTCTATCATCAAGTTGAGCAAGATCTGCGAAGCCGGATTCGGTCCAATGAATTTGCGGCTGGCGGACCTCTCCCCAGTGAGGAGGAGATTTGCGCCGAGTATAAGGTCAGCCGCATCACGGTCAGGCGCGCGCTTGATGAACTGATTTTGCAGGGCCTTATCACCAAACGTCACGGGATCGGCTCGTTTGTTGCCGACAGGACAGGCGAAGTTCGCGCGGTTCGCCTTACGGGTTCGCTCAGTGAATTTCTTGACACCGCGGAGGCGTTGAACACCAAAGTAATTTCAGTCGAAACCGTGTTGCCCCCATCGGAGGTGACCACCGCATTGCTTCTGAAAGACAACGAAACGGCGACATGTGTTCAGGTATTAGCCACGTTAGAGGCGCGTCCCGTTGGTTACCTTCATATCTACGTTCCCACCGATGTAAGTAAAATCATTGATCTAGCATCGTTTCAGGCGGGCGAGGTCATAATACGCCGGATTGAGCGTGCGCTCGCGACCCGCGTTATCCGTGCGGAGCAGACGATCGGCGCGGGCAAAGCCGGTATGATCGCGGGTGAGCACCTTGAGCTTGATGCTGATTCGCCAATTCTGAAGGTTAAACGGGTCTACTTTGACCGATCGGGACGCCCTATGGAAGTTGTTCTCGTCAGTTACCATCCTGAGCGGTATCGGTTCAACGTGGAGTTTATTGAACGGACAATCCGCCGCGTTTGACGGTTTGTATCCGCTTAAACTTATTTCAACGTGTCAAGAACGATCCTATTTTGTCTATGACGAATAAGAGCGCAACTTCGCCTTTACGACCTTCCCCGTGGCATTCATTGGCAGTTCCTCGACGAACACGATGCTCCGCGGGATTTTATAATTTGCGATGTTGATTTTACACCATGACAAAATTGTCGGCTCGTCGAGTTTCTCGTCAGGTTGACGGATGATAAATGCCCGCCCCACCTGCCCTAACCGCTCATCAGGGATGCCCACAACCGAGGCGGCCACGACACCGGGAATATGCAGCAACGCCTTTTCACTCTCAGCCGGATAACAA
>JAQNCU010000250.1 GCA_029077775.1 Acidocella sp.
TGAGGAGATGGGGCCGGTTAATCTGCGTGCCGAGATCGAGGCTACCGTGGCCGTGGAGGCCATCGCCACCATTATCCGTGAACGCGACGAAATCATCACCGCGATCGCCAAATTGCGTGGCTCCATCGGGCATCTCAACCGCGAGGGCCGGGAGCGTCTGGCAACCGTGTTCACCGAGGTCGACCGGCATTTCCAGACCCTGTTCGCGCGCATGTTTGGTGGCGGCAAGGCGCATCTGGCGCTGGTCGGCTCGGATGATCCGCTGGAAGCCGGGCTTGAGATCTACGCCCAGCCGCCGGGTAAAAAACTCAGCACCCTGTCACTGTTATCGGGCGGCGAACAGGCGCTTACGGCATTGTCTCTCATTTTCGCGGTGTTCAAATGCAACCCTGCACCGATTTCGGTGCTGGACGAGGTGGATGCCCCACTGGATGACGCCAATGTGGAGCGTTTTTGTAACCTGCTCGAAGACATGGTGCGAGAAACCGGAACCCGCTTCCTGGTCGTGACGCACCATCACCTCACTATGGCGCGCATGGACAGGCTTTACGGGGTGACGATGCAGGAGCGCGGGATCTCCCGGCTGCTCTCGGTCGATCTCGCGCGCGCTGTCGATATGGTCGAACCGGGGCAAGTGGCGGCCTGAATTTCAGCGCCGCCGCCTGGGCAGCTGGGCATTTGCCTCCAGCAGCGCCAATAGCCCCTCGATAATTTGCCCCGGCGTCGGCGCGCAGCCCGCAATCACCAGATCAACCGGCAATATCGCCTCAGCCCCGCCGCCCACCATCGGCGAGCCTTTGAACACCCCGCCATCAACCGCGCAGTCACCCACCGCGATGACGAATACCGGGTCTGGCATGGCCGCCCTGGTTTGGCGCACGGCATCAACCATGTTGCGCCCGGCAACGCCGGTGATCAGCAGCACATCCGCATGGCGCGGGCTTGGGGTGAAGCTCAGCCCGTATTGCGTGAGGTCGTGGATCAGGTTTTGCGTGGCGCGCAATTCCAGCTCGCAGCCATTGCAGCTCCCGGCCGCGACATGGCGGATCGCCAGGCTGCGGCCAAGTGTTTTCATGCCCGCCGCCTGCAATTTCCGCCGCAGGGCCTGTACCACCGCCGGATCGGCGCGGCGTGGCCCGGCATGGCTCGAAAATAAGTGCCGGGCGATGGTTCGCCACACCATTATAAATCCACCCCTGAATATGACGCGTTGATCGAGCGGTTGATCAGCGGGAAATCCGCCAGAATTCCGCCGGGGGCCGCGTGCTCCAGCATGGGCCAATGCGCAGTGCTGGGGTCGGCGATGAAGATATCGCTGATGACGCCCGCCCTCAACACCAGCCAAACCCAGACCGGCCCGCGAAAACTCTCCGCCACGCCCAGCCCCATGCCCTCACCTGCTGGCGGTGCCACCGCGATGCCATCCTCCGGCAGTCCGCGCAGCCAGTGGCGGACCATCTCAAGGCTGGCGGTCATCTCCGCAAGACGGATGCGCAGGCGTGCGGCCACATCGCCCGCGTTCGCCACCGGAATTTGTAGCGTCATCGTGTCATAGGGCGCATAGCCTGGGCTCTGGCGCGCGTCATCGGCCCGGCCAGAGGCGCGGCCCACCACCCCGCCTGCCGCATAAGCATGGGCCAATGGCGGCGGGATGATGCCTGTGCCGATCAGGCGGTCTTGCAGGCTGGTATAATCCTCGAACACCCGGGTCAGGGCGGGAAGTTCTGTCTCCAGCCCGTCCAGCGCCGCCAAAATCGCCGCCGCGCCGCCGGTATGAAGGTCGCCTGCCACGCCGCCGGGGATGACCACGTCCATCATCAGCCTGTGGCCGAACGCGACAAAAGCGGCGGCGCACAGATTTTCCCGGTGAAAGGCGAACCGCGCATCGAGAAACGCGAAGCCCGCATCCCCCGCGATGGCGCCGATATCGCCGCAATGGTTCGCCAGCCGCTCAATCTCGGCCATTATGGCCCGCAGATAAACCGCGCGCCGGGGCGGTGTCAGCGCCAGGGCCGCCTCGGTTGCGTGGGCGAAGGCGAGGGCATGTGCCACGGTGGCGTCGCCAGAAACCCGGGCGGCAAAGCGCGCGGCCACCCGGGGAGACTTGCTGCGCATCAACGCCAGAACCGCCTTATGCGCATAGCCGAGTCGGATTTCGAGCTTCAGAATTTGCTCGCCGCATAGCGAAAAGCGGAAATATCCAGGCTCAATAATCCCGGCATGGACCGGACCAACGCCGATCTGGTGCACGCCTTCGCCGGTAATGGGCATAAATTCCGGCCATGCAGCGGTGCCATCGGGCGCGCGGTAATGCTCAATCGCCGGGCGTGTGTCCTGCGCGCCGGTTGCCACATGGCCGTTCAGATCATAGGCCAGCCGCTGGAACCATGCCGCACCCGCCGCGTCCAGCGCCGGATAGGCACCGCCGGTGAGTGCCACGGCGCGTAATATGCCTGGGTGGTACAGCGCGTAGGCGTGGGTCGCATCGGTCCATAACGCAATGAGGTCTCCCGCCGTCTGCTGCCATTCGTCTTCGGTGCAGAGGATCATCGCAGCGCCACCGCGATGGCGGAGAGTGCGCGCACGAGAAACCAGGGCATGGCGAAGGCTACGCCAAATGCCAATATAAGGTGCAGGCTGGCCAGATGGGCCGTAACCCCGGCTTTTGTGGGGGTAACAGGCTTTGGCGGCGGCCCGATCACCATCGGCCCGATGGTGCGGATTACGGCCAGGGCGCACAGCGCCAGCCCGAGGCCGAGCGGCAATGCCGCCAGGGGCTCACGCTGTATGGTTTGTGAGATGATGATGAACTCGCTGACGAACAACCCGGAGGGCGGCAGGCCGGTGAGCGCGAATACGCAGGCGCCGAGCACCCAGGCGAGGTATTTGTTGGCCGCCATCATGCCCCGCAGATGCGAGAACCCAAATTGCCCGGCACCCGCGCCGCCGCGGAAGCTGGCGGCGCGGATTAGCGCCTGGAACAACGCCGATTTGATCAGCGTGTGGATGACCATGTGCAGCAGGCCACCGAAAATTGCGGTGGCGCCCCCCACGCCAAAGGCGAATACGGCAAGGCCCGAATGCTCGATGGAGGAAAAGCCGAAGAACCGCCTGGAATCGCGGCGGCGTGACAGGGAAAACGCTGTGAGCAAGATCGAGGCCAGCCCCAATACGAGCAAAAACGGCCCTGGTGGCATTGCCGCGCCACCCTCCAGCCGGTTGGCCTGCAACAAATGCCGGAAGCGCAAAATCGCGATCAACGCCACGTTCAAAGTCAGCCCGCTCAGCGCCGTGGTCAAAGGCGCCGGGCCCTCGGCATAGGCATCGGGCAACCAGCCATGCAGCGGCACCAAAGCCGCCTTGGTGCCGTACCCGAACAACAGAAACACAAAAGCGAGCGTGAGCAGCGAGCCGTCTAGCCGCCCGGCATGGGCGCTCAGCGCGATCAAGCTCAAAGCGGGCAGCCCTGGCCCCAAAGCAGGCTGGGCGGCGAGATAGACCAGCATGGTGCCGAACAAAGCCAGCGCGATACCCACCCCGCCCAGGATGAAATATTTCCATGCTGCCTCCAGCGCCGTGGCGGTGCGCGGCAAGCCGACCCCGAAGATGCAAGCCAGTGTTGCGCCCTCGGTCGCCGCCCAGAGCAGCCCGATATTATCGGCATAGAGCCCCAGCAGCGTGCTGCCCAGCACCATCTGGCACAGCGCATGATAGACGCGCCATTGGCGGTGGCTGAAACCCGCTTGTTCGCAGCGCACGAAGCCGATATTGCTGACGCCGATGGTCAGGCTGACAAAGCCCGTCAGCACGCCGAATATCGCCCCGAGGGGATCAGCCGCCACCAGCCCGTGGCCGGGGTGCGAGACCACACCGAGCGTGAGCGCGAACACCGCGGTGCTGAGCCCAAGGTTGATCCGCGCCCCCAACAAGGGCGACCCGGCCAGCGCCAGAAAAACGGTGGCGAATAGCGGCAGGCAGATGGCGGCCAGGGCGAAACTCATCGCCCGCGTCTCTCAATATCTTCAAGCCCGGCGAGATCGAGGCTGTCGAAATGCTCGTTCATGCGAAAGAGAAACACGCCGACGACGAGCACACCCAGCAATACCAGCAACGAGGCTGTAAGTTCCGCCACGAAGGGCATGTCCGGCATTCCCGTGGCGGCCAGGACCAACCCGTTTTCCAGGGAGAGAAACCCGATCACCTGGGCCAGCGCATGACGCCGCGATGTCATCACCAGGAGGCCCAGCAGCACGATTGACAGCGAGATCGCGAGATCCTCCCGCGTCAGAGACAGCGCGCTCACGGTTGTCGGCAGCACCACCAGCACCGCAACGCCGATCAGCCCCACACCCATGACCAGAGAGAGCCCCAGCGGCAGCGCGCTCTCATTGGCGCGCGTCAAGCCAAAGCGCCACACGATCCGGCGCAGCCCTATGGGTAACAAAATAGCCTTGATACCGAGCGTGATCAGCCCGGTGAGGTAGAGCGAAGGTGCCCCCTGCGCGAGGCCCTGCCAAAAGGCGGCGGCGGATAATGTGATCGCCTCGGCCTGATAAAGCGTGATCATCGCCGAAATCCGGCGTTGCGAGAGCAGCGCGAACGCGCAGAGCAATATCACCCCGCCCAGCAGATGCGCGATGGGGTAGATCTGGGTCATCCGTTGATCCGCGCCGCGACGAACAGGAAAATGCCGGAGAGCACGCCGAACAACATGGCCAGCCCGAGAAACTCCGGAACCCGGAACACCCGCATTTTGGCGGTCGAGACCTCGAACACGCCAAGGGCTACCGCCAGCAGGGCCAGTTTCATTCCCCAGATCAGCAACCCGCCTGGCCAGGAAAATAGGTTTGTGGCACGGGCCATCCCGAAGGGAAAAAACACGGTCCCGATCAGGCAGAACCAGATCATCAGCCGCAGCATTCCGGCATATTCAAATGCCGCGAGCA
>JAQNCU010000251.1 GCA_029077775.1 Acidocella sp.
GATGCTGAAAATCTTGTGCGACACCGCCCCATTTTTTTGACGATGACAGGGCGTGATGATACGGATGGGCCATGGTCGTTTCCTTTGTCAGAATTCGTGAGTCGAGTATTCATAAGAGGTGTAGCGTTCATTATATTCGAGCTTGATGATTTGCTCCGCGACAGTAAAGACGAATGTGCCAAAAGCGCCATCGTCGTTTTCCCAGCCGCCATGGCTTTCGCTTAGTTTTGCATAAACCATCTCCTCAATGGCGTCTTGCAGGGTGAGACTGCGTCGTTCTGTGCGTGTGTTGTTGCTTCCACGGGAAGTCTTGTCTTCGACAAGTTCGCTGAAGTCGATTTTCTGGGCAGGAAGGGCGATGTCTGTGCCGTGGTTCAGCGCGACCAGGGAACTGATCTGGCCGCTGTCGCCCTGACCATCAAATTCGACATTGACGGTGTCAATTCCGGCTGAGGCCAGTGCGGCAAACAGCACCTCCTTGTTCCTGGCAAACAGGTCCTTGTTGATCGCGCTCGCCTCGGCGAGGGCTGTCATAATATCTGCGGCGCTTTGCTGCGGCGCGGCAACGGGTGCAACGGGATCTGGTTGGTTTGTCATCATGGCGACTATCCTTGGTTGAAGAGTGGAGAGGGGATTGCAAGAAAGCTGGACAAGTGGGCCGGAACCGGTGAGCACTTGCCAGCAATCTGCGGCAGATTGTCGAAACCGCTCTCTTGCTGGCTCCGGCAATCCGCGAAAAACTCCGCCGTCATCTAGCTCTGATGCGGATGGCAGGGCTTGTCCGGGGCGCAGGCGTCGTGAGCACGCGCGCCCCGCACAATGACTTGAGGATTACTCAGCAGCTATCGCGTGGGGTGCGTGCTGGTCCGTTTCGCTCAGGTCTTCACCTGTGTCGCCCAGGTCTTCACCCGCTTCGCCCAGGTCTTCACCTGTGTCGCCAGAATCCCCGGCTTCAAGGAAGGCGGGCAAAGCGGCGCGGCTTTCTGCTTCGCTTTCCGTTCCAGCCTTGTTATCAGCCGACGCTTGCGCCGCTTCCACGCTGCGCAGCGGTTCGGGCAACCAGCCTGATCCGTCCAGCAGCCGTTCGGCCTCGCGCGCCATGTCTGGTTTTTTCAGATGCGCAATCAGGTCACGCGCCTGTTCGCCGCGCGCTTCCCCAACCGCTTCCAGTATCCGCGCCTTGGCTACGCGACCCAGATAATTGGCCACGGTGGGCACCCAGCCCTGCGCCATGTTGAGGCCGACCGCGTCTGCCAATTGCCCGCCGTGGCGGCGCTGGAGATCGCGGAAGTCCTGCGGAGCCTGGACGACATTGACGCAGAGCGCCGCGCAATAAGAAAACAACGCCATGGCGTCGCCATCGCCCATCGCCAGGATATGCTCCCAGAGCAGCGCGGCATTTTCGGGCAGGGCGCTGCGCCGGGCCTCATGCTGGAGATCAAGCGCCTGGGCGGCCAGGCTCTGGCCGATTGCTGGACCCAGCCGGCCAAAGTTCTGGCTGATGGCGCGAAGCTCAAGACAGGTCTGGGACTGGCTATGATAGAACGCATTCAGACACAGCGCGTGCAACGCCGCGCGGAACGCGATATCCGGGCGTTGCGCCAAAGCCAGACGCAGCGCCAGCGTGCGCGCGGCGGTCAGTTCGGTGACAAGGAGATCGGAAAGGGGGCGGAGCGCGCCCTCGTCATCGGCAGCGCCGTGTTCCGGGGCCGCAGAGACCGGCGGTCCCCCATTGGAGATGATTGTCGTGGCGGCAGCGCCGAGGCTTCCGGCGTCTGTCCCGTCCCCACCCGCCGCTTGATCCGCATCCGCCGCCCCCGGATGTTTCGGCATCGGGTGGATGGACGGCGCGGGCAGGCCGTAAGCGCTAACGGTCCAGTCGTCGTCCCTGCGCACATAGCCGCGCTCGACGCGCAGCCCGCCATCATAGCCAACGCTCAGGAATACGCCGGCTCTGGCCTTCTCCTCAGCAAGATAGCGCAGCGGCGGGTGAGCGCCGTCGTGGATTTCTTGCGCCAGCGTCTCCAGCCGCTCTATTACATCGTCTGGAACATCATCGCTGTCCTGCCATTGGTCTTCCAGCGCATCATGCTCGGCGCTCAACGCCTCAAGCCGGGCTTGCTCGTCTCCCGTCGGATCAACCCGTTGGCCGGTGAGCCGACGCAGCCCTGGCGTCTGGCCATGGCTCAGATCAATCGAGACCTCGATCCATTTCCAGCCTTCACCGGACAGGCCTTCGGCCTCGCGCTGCAACCTGGTCAGCGCCAGCTTCTCCAGCAGACCGACATCCTGCACATAATCATTGCTCTCAACGCCCTCATTGCTGAAGAGATCACGCAGCACAGGCCCGCCTGCTGCCTCATAGGTCTCAAGCCCGACAAAGATAACGCGGCGATCATCGCCCCGCAGCGACAGAGAGGTCAATTGCTGGCGGATCTGCCAGCCATTCTGATTATATGACCTGGTCACCGCCTCCCACACCTGCTCCTGACGGGCATGATCGGTACTGACCGAAAAAGCCATCAATTGCTCCAGGGTCATAGCATTCTCGCCATAAAGCCCCAGAAGTTTTGGCGAGACCGAGGCCAGCCGCAGCCGTTGCCGGACGATTGCGGCAGAAACGAAGAAGCGCGCGGCGATATCTTCCTCGCTCAAACCCTTGTCACGCAGCGCCTGAAAGGCGCGATACTGGTCAAGCGGATGCAGCGCCTCGCGGTGGATGTTTTCCGCCAGTGAATCTTCTTGCGCCATGCCGCCCTGGCGCAGGACGCAGGGGATCAGCGCGTCCGGGGCCAGTCGCCCTTGCTCAACCAGAAGCTGCAACGCCCGAAACCTGCGCCCGCCCGCCGGTATTTCATAATGGCCGGTGGGCTCACCTGCGTCATCAGCAATTTCGCGGACGCTGAGGCTTTGCAGCAAGGTGCGCCGGGCGATGTCTTCTGCCAGGTCCCCAATCGACAATCCCGCCTTGATCTGGCGGACATTGTTCTGCGACAGCTTCAATCTGTCCAAAGGGATATCGCGCGAGCTGCTGAGCGCCAGCGGCGTGGCAGCGGCGGCTTCAAAAGAAGCACCTGTCGCACAAGCGGCCTCGGGCGCGTCAGCGGCCATAGGCAGCGGGTCGGCCGACGTAGCTGGTGCCGTTGCAGCGATCTGCTGGATACCGGCTTCACCTGTCTCCACGTCATCAACTTGCGCGAGGATCGCTCGGTATCCGGTTACGGTTCTGGGCATCGTTTTGCCAGAAGATTTGGCCGATGGTTTTGCGGACATTTGGGTGTCAGCGTTGATTTTATTTGTCATCTTGCGCTTGTTCATCTTGATAGCTCCATGACGCGCGGTCGAGAGACGCTCTCTCCAACCCTGCCTCGTCATAAAACCCTAACCCCCCCCTCTCCCTCTCCAGGCCGAAGCGCCGCTGGCTCATAAAGTACATGGCACCAGACGATTGGCGTTTGCTGCGCTCGAGATCGTGTTGAGACCGGTAGAGGGGGGGCGGCACTTTTTGCTCACGGTGTTTTACGCCGTCAGGCTCTCATGCAGGTTCTGTGTTTAAATCGGACGTTGCGCAGGCTTGCGATTCAGACGCGCTGTCTTGCGGCAGAAAGCCCAGCAGATAATCCGCTGTTTTTGATGCGAGGCTGGCGGCACGCACAATGGCGCGATTGCTGTCGCGCAGGGTCGCGATCCAGGCCCCGATGTAATCGGCATGGCGCACGGTGGGAACGATGCCCAGCGCGGCGCAGACGAAGGCCGCAGACAGTTCGGCAACCAGCTCCTCGAAAATATACAGCTTTGAGCCAAATGTGCCGGAGAGATCGCGGTTCAGCCGCTGTGCAGAGCCGGCGCTGTGCGAACATTCGTGAAGCGCCGTCCTGTGCCAGTTTATCGGCTCAAAATAGGCCTGGGGCGGAGGTACTTTCACGTAGTCATCCACCACATTGTAATAGGCCCTGTCGCCACCAATCCTGAAATCCATTCCGCTTGCCTTGATCAGTTCATCAACGCGCGGCAGGATCAGGTTTGGCGGTGGCGGCGGTGCAGCAATTGCCAGATCTTGCGGCAATCGTTCGCATTGATCGACGTTGAAGACGGTGAAGCGTTTGAGGAAGGCGATAGTTCCTGGCGTCTCGCCGCTGTCTGCCGCGCGCCTTCTTTCATCGTCAGGAGTAAAACTGTCGGCATAAACAACGCTGACGCCGTGTTCGCCCTTGCGCACATTTCCGCCAAGCGCCAGCGCCTGGCGAAACGTCAGCCAGTTCTGGCTGCTGAAGCCGTGTTGGGTCACTGCGCCCCAGAGAATGAGGATATTGATGCCGGAATAACACCGTTTTGAAGCGGCGTTTTGCGGCAGGCCCAGCGCAGCGCCGTTTGAAACCTTGCCCCAGGGTTGCACCCAGGGAATACGACCGGCTTCCAGTTCCGCAATAATCCTGTCGGTGATCTCCGTGTAGAGATTGGCGCGATCTGGGGCGGGGCGGGCACGGGCCTGCAAAGCAGGTGACGCGTGGTTACGGAACCTGGGTTTATGCGTCTCTGGCTTGTGGAACCTGGCAGATGATTTGGCTTGCGACATGGCATTGCTCCCTGACGGGAGTTTGCTGAGCCACCCTCGCAAACTTTAAACCGTCAGGAAGCCGTCACAGACCTCTCACTCTGTCGCGCGGACGCCAGCAAAGCCAACGGGATGTCCGTGGGAGATGAGAGGGTCCGGTTTTCTGACCGCCAGGCTGGTGATGGGTGGCTGGCATAGCAGGCCTCTTGTGCTGGCGATTCATGCAGATTCCTTCTTCTTGGAAACGAGGGATTTTGAGAGGCCAAACCAGACCACTGACCTGACACGAGAAATCAAGCCATTGCGATTCTCGAAAGTAGTTCTTGAAATGTTATTCTCGATACCTTACTACTAAGATGAGTTTC
>JAQNCU010000252.1 GCA_029077775.1 Acidocella sp.
CGCAGGGTGCCGGAGAGCGTGACGTCGTGCTTGGGGCCGAAGCGGTTTGGCCCCTCCCCGCCCCGGTGGTCTGTGCGGCCTGGGACTTTATGGACTTCCTGGAACAGGGTGCCGCCGAGGGCGACGTTGATTTCCTGCAGGCCGCGGCAGATTCCGAGAATGGGCAGGCCGCGCGCGAGGGCGGCGCGGATGAGCGGCAGGGTGGTCGCGTCGCGGTCGGGGTCGTGATGCTCGGGCGTGGCGTCGAAATCAGCGCCGTAGCGCAAGGGGGCGACGTTCGACGGGGAGCCGTTGAACATGATGCCATCGATACGTGAAAGCAAGGCCAGCATGGCCTCGCCCTCGGGCGGGATGAGGATGGGAATGGCGCCCGAGGCGGCGATGAGGGCGGCGCCGTAGCGGGCCGGGGTGGCGTGCTGGATGTGGCCCGCGATGAGTTTGGTACAGGCGGGGATGGCGATGATGGGCGTGATGTCAGGTTTCGGCATGGGCGAAGGTTAGGCTGGGGCGCAGGGTGGCGGCAAGGGCGGCGGCGAGCGCGCTGATGGTCATGGTGAGCGCCATGGGCAAAGCCGAGTTGTTGGCGAGGATGCCGACGGTGAGGCCGGCGATGGCGCCCGCGCTGTATTGCATGGTGCCGAGCAAAGCCGAGGCGCTGCCCGCATGGGCCTGGTGGCGGGAGAGCGCGCCGACCATGGCGCAAGGCTGGATGAGGCCGAACCCGGCCTCGGACAGCAGGAGCCCGGCCATGATGGGCAAAGGCCCGTGCGGGGTGAGGGCGAAGATGAGCAGGATGGCGCAGGCGGCGAGCAATATCACGCTGGCCCAGGTGATGACCGGGGCGATGCCGAAGCGGTTGACGAGGATGGGGTTGAGCTGGCTGTAGCCAATATAGGCCATGGAGTTGAAGCCGAAGAGGGCGGCGAAGCCGAGGCTGGACCAGCCGAACGCGCCGATGAAGATTTGCGGGGTGGCGGCGAGATAGGCGAACAGGCAGGCGGAGGTGAAGGCCCCGGTGAGGGCGTGGGTGATGAAGGCACGCTCCCGCAAGATGCCAGTGTAGCGGATGAGCATGGCGGTGGGGCCTGTGCGCAGGCGGCGTGTGGGGGGCAGGGTGTCGGGCAGATAGGCCCAGGTGGCGGCCAAAGCGAGCACGCCATAAAGGGCGGCGGCGACGAAGATGAAGCGCCAATCAGCGAATTGGATGATGGAGGCACCCAGCATGGGGGCGACGATGGGGGCGACGCCCATGACCAGCATGAGCTGGGAGAATAATTTCGCCGCCTTTGGGCCGTCGGCGAGGTCGCGCACCATGGCGCGGGGGATGACCACGCCCGCCGAGCAGCCGAGGGCGGCGAGGAAGCGGAAGAGCATGAGGGAATCGACGCTCCAGCACAGGGCGCAGCCCAGCGAGGCCAGGGTGTAGAGAATGAGGCCCCCGAGCAAAGGCGTGCGGCGGCCGAAGCGGTCAGACAGGGCGCCCTGGGTCATCTGGCCGATGGCGAGGCCTGTGAAATAGGCGGCCAGCGAGTATTGCGGGGCGGCGATGTCGTGGAAATCCGCCGCGATGGCGGGGAAGGCCGGGAGGTACATGTCGGTGGAGAGCGGGCCGACGGCGATGAGCGCACCGAGCAAACTGGGCAGATGGCGGGTGATGGGCCGGGACGTGATGCGGGGCATCAGGCGGCTTTAGACGCTGATGGGTGTGGCGAGAAGCGGTGGTGTGTGCAGGGGTGATGTGAATTCCGGCGGGAGGTGTAAAACCGTGCCGGGATAATGTAGGACGAGGGTATGACACGCAGAACCGAGCTGACCCGTAAGACTCTTGAGACCGATATCACGCTGCGGCTGAACCTGGATGGCACCGGGGTGACGGAGGTTTCGACCGGGGTGGGGTTTTTCGACCATATGCTGACCGCGTTCGGGCGGCACGGGCTGTTTGATTTGACGGTGGTGGCCAAGGGCGATCTGCATATCGACGCGCATCATACAATTGAGGATGTGGGGATTGTGCTGGGGCAGGCTTTGGCGTTGGCGCTGGGCGATAAACGGGGCGTGACCCGGTTTGGCCAGGCGAGCGTGCCGATGGATGAAGCCCTGGCGGAGGCGGCGGTGGCTTTGTCCGGGCGGGCGTCTCTGGGCTGGGGGGTGCGTTTTGAGCGGCCGATGCTGGGGGCGATGGATACGCAATTGGTGGAGGAGTTTTTCCGCGCGCTGACGGGCAATGGGTTGTTCGCGCTGCATGTGCGCCAGCTTGCGGGCAGCAATGCGCACCATGTGGCGGAGGCGGCGTTTAAGGCGGCGGCGCGGGCGCTGCGCGGCGCGGTGGCGCTGGATGCAAGGTTGGCCGGGCAGATCGCCTCGACCAAGGGCGTGATCTGATCGCGGCGCGCATGCTGGTCGCGGTGATCGATTACGATAGCGGCAATTTAGCCTCCGCCGCGCGCGGGCTGGAGCTGGCGGCGCGGCGGGCGGGCGTTGCGGCGGATGTGCGGATTACGGCGGACCCGGCCTTGGTGGCGCAAGCGGACAGGATTGTGCTGCCAGGCCAGGGGGCGTTTGCCGATTGTGCCGCCGGGCTGGCGGCGGTGGATGGGCTGCGGGCGGCGATGTTCAGCCGGGTGGCGGCGGGCGCGCCGTTTTTGGGCATTTGCGTGGGCATGCAGCTGATGGCGCAAGCCGGGCTGGAATTTGGGTTTACGCCAGGGTTTGGCTGGGTGCAGGGCGAGATTGCGCCGCTGGACGCGCCGGGGTTGCGCCTGCCGCATATGGGCTGGAATGAGCTGGTGTTCACGCCGGGGGCGCATCATCTGACCACCGGACTGGCGGTGGGGGACCATGCGTATTTTGTGCATTCCTTCGCGCTGGCGGGCGGCGATCCGGAGCAGGTGATGGCGACCACGGATTATGGCGGGCCTGTGGTGGCGATGGTGGCGGTGGGCAACCGGGCGGGCACGCAATTCCATGTCGAGAAAAGCCAGGAGGTGGGGTTGCGGATTTTGGAGAATTTTCTGACCTGGGTGCCGTGAGCGCGCGATGACGCTGGGGTTGGCGGGGTGTGGCCCCCTGCCCTGTTGCGGCGTGCTCTTGCCCCCCAGGCGCTTACGGGCGAATAGGCGGTGTGAAACCTGATCTGCCAAAACCGGCGCGATTGACGGCCCTCCGGCTTGAACGGTTTGAGGATGAGGGGGATTTGCACGCGCTGGCCGAGGCGGCGATTGCGGCGATACTGGATGGGGGCGGGTTTGGCTGGGTGAAGCCGCCAAAGGCCGCGTTGCTGGAACAATATTTCCGTGGCGTGTTGCTGGTCCCGGAGCGCGAGTTGATCGTGGGCCGGATGGATGGCGTGATCTATGGCGCGGCGCAGTTGCATAGGCCTTCGCGCAATAACGAGGCGCAGTCTCATTCAGCCTATATCATGCATCATTTCGTGGCCCCCTATGCGCGCGGGTTCGGGCTGGCGCGGTTGATCATTCAGCGGGCCGAGGACCAGGCGCGCCATGCGGGCTACCATGTGCTGAACCTGGATGTGCGCGAGACCCAGACCGCCGCGATTGCGCTCTATGAGCAGATGGGGTTTTTGCGCTGGGGAACGCATCCTGGTTATGCGCGGGTGAAGGGGCGGATTGTGCAAGGGTATTTTTATTACAAGATGCTCCAGACATGAGTTTGAAACTCTATCCGGCGATTGATCTGAAGGATGGCGCGTGTGTGCGGCTGCGCCGGGGCGAAATGGGCGAGGCGACGGTTTATGGCACCGACCCGGGCGCGCAGGCGGCGTCCTGGGCGCGGGTAGGGTTCGGCGCGATCCATGTGGTGGATTTGAACGGCGCGTTTGCGGGCAAGCCCGTGAACCATGCGGCGGTGCGATCAATTTTGGCGGCGGTGGATGTGCCTGTGCAGTTGGGCGGGGGCATCCGCGACATGAAGACCGTGGAATTATGGCTGGCGGCGGGGGTGAGCCGGGTGATCCTCGGCAGTGCGGCGGCAAAGAACCCGGCGCTGGTGCGCGAGGCGGCGCGCGCGTTTCCGGGCCGGGTGCTGGTGGGGATTGATGCCAAGGCGGGCATGGTGGCGGTGGAGGGCTGGGCCGAGGTCTCGGAACTCTCCGCCGGGGCGTTGGCGGCGCGGCTGGAGGATGCCGGGATTGCCGGGATTATTTATACTGATATCGCGCGCGATGGCATGAAGACCGGGGTGAATCTGGCCGAGACGATGGCGCTGGCCGATGCTGTGCTGGTGCCTGTGATCGCCTCCGGCGGGGTGGCTGGGGTGGCGGATATTCTCGCGTTGCGGGCGGCGCAAAAGGCGCATCCGACTCTGGCCGGGGTGATTCTGGGGCGAGCACTTTATGATGGCAGCCTGGGGGCCGCCGAGGCGCTGACCGCGTGCTGAAGCTGCGGGTGATACCCTGCCTGGATGTGAAAGACGGGCGGGTGGTGAAGGGCGTTAATTTTGTCTCACTCCGCGATGCCGGGGACCCGGTGGAACAGGCGATGATCTATGATGCCGCCGGGGCCGATGAGCTGACTTTTTTGGATATCACCGCGAGTGCGGATAACCGGGATACGATTCTGGATGTGGTCTCCCGCACGGCGGCGACGGTGTTTCTGCCGCTGACGGTGGGCGGTGGGATTCGCAGCGTGGCGGATATCAGACGGTTGCTGCTGGCCGGGGCGGATAAATGCAGCATCAATTCCGCCGCGATCAGCAACCCCGCTTTGGTGGGTGAGGCGGCGGCGAAATTCGGGCGGCAATGCGTGGTGGTGGCGATCGACGCGCGCCGGGCGGGGCCGGGGCGGTGGGAGGTGTTCTCGCATGGCGGGCGGGTGAATACCGGGATGGATGTGGTCGACTGGGCGGCGCGGATGGAGAGCCTGGGCGCGGGGGAGATTTTGCTGACCTCGAT
>JAQNCU010000253.1 GCA_029077775.1 Acidocella sp.
GGATTGGGCTGGCACGCGGGCAATCTTTCAGCGAGTTCAGCCGCCAGGTGACCTATGGCCAGCGTACGGCGGATAACCGCCTGGCCTTCGGGGCGCGCGGGGGTTACCACTTCGGCGGCAAGTTGCGGACGGATTTTACCCTGACGCAAGCCGAGGAGGATTTGCGCCGGTATCTGCTGGGGGAGATTTTTCCGCAGTTGAAGGGGGTGCGGATTACGCATCGCTGGGGCGGGAATCTTGGTATGTCTCGCCGGTTTCAGCCGCATATGCTGCTGGATTCGAAAAACCGCATCGCCCTTTCCGGCGGCTATGGCGGCGAGGGTGTGGGGGCGGCGAATCTGGGCGGGCGCACGCTGGCAGATTTGATTCTGGGGCGGGACAGCGTGGAGACCAGCCAACCCTGGGTGATGAAAGACAAGACCATGCGGCAGGCCCTGCGCCGGTGGGAGCCTGAGCCCCTGCGCTGGCTGGGCTATAACGCCATCATCTCCAGTTTTGTGCATGAGGATAAGGTGCTGGCCAACCCGCACAGCGCGCCCTGGCGGCGGCATTTGGCACAGGCCTTGGCTGAACGGATGCAGGGGTTGATGCAGGGCTGAGGCGATTTTTCAATCAGGAAGGTTTTTCATGGGCATTACCCATTTGCAGGATAGTTTTAACGCCGATCTCGGCCCTTCCGGCCCCGTGGCGGTGCCGCTGGGCGAGACAGTAGCTCAGGTTTCCTGCGCCGAGGTGAAGCGCGCGGACCAGGTGGAAACCGGCATATGGGAATGCACCCCGGGCATCTGGCGCCGGCAGATTACCGACCAGGAGTTTTGCCATTTCATCACCGGCAAGGGCAGTTTTACGCCGGATGGTGGTGAGGAAATTCATTTCAAGGCTGGCGATGCGTTCCTGCTGCCCGCGAATAGTTTTGGGGTGTGGAAGATCGAAGAGACGGTACGGAAGAGTTATGTGTTGATTAAGAGTCTGACTCTGAACGGTAGTCCATCTAACTTTGACGTGCGATTTTTCTGGTGAGCATTCGGATATTGGCGAGCAGGACCCAGGCGGTAGCGCTGGCGATTGTTGCCTCGAAATCCTTGGCGAGCCGGCGGCATCGGCCAAGCCAGGCGAAGGTTCTCTCGACCACCCATCGGCGGGGCAGGAGTTCAAAACCTTCCGCAGTGTCCGAGCGTTTTACGATTTGTATCGTCCACTTCCCGATTGTTTCGAGGTGTCCTTTCAGTTTAGGCCCAGCATAGCCGCCATCGGCAAAGATGTGCCGCAGGGACGGGTATTTCCTGCGGATGGATTTGAGCACGGCGGGGGCGCCATCACGGTCTTGAACATCGGCGGAATGGATAACCAGCCCGACCAGGTTCCCGAGCGTATCGGTGACGATATGCCGTTTGCGTCCCTTGATCTTCTTCCCCGCATCGAACCCGCGCGGCCCGCCCGCCTCAGTCGTTTTCACCGACTGGCTATCGATCACGCCCGCGGTGGGCGATACCGAGCGTCCAGCCAGTTCCCGCGCCATCATGACCAGGGCGTGATTGATGCGTACGAGCGTGCCGTCACGGCTGAAACGGTAGAAATATGCCTGTACTGTTGTAAAGGGTGCGAACTCCCGGGGGATTTGCCGCCACTGGCAACCGGTCGACAACATGTAGAGAATCGCTTCAACAATCACGCGCAGCGAGACCGAGCGGGGCCGTCCGCGTGGCGCCGGTGCCGGCATGAAGGGCGCAATCAGCGCCCATTCAGCATCGGTAAGGTTGCTTGCATAGCGCAGCTCATCCCGGCAGTATCGCCGCCGAGCGGTTTCAGTCCAGGCCATCGTGACTCCGTCAGTTTTCGCAAACCAACAGAACCACAACCAACTGAAATCGCTCAACTATCTTTTTCGTTCAGGCTCTGACACAACTTTCCCGCCAGTTCGCACACGCGGAAAAGAAAGCGCCCACCGCTGTTGCCAGACGTAAAAAGGTCTGATTTTACTATCCCACGACCCTGAAGAGACAAGTGGAGTGCCTATGAAAATCCTGTTGACCGGCGGATGTGGTTTTATCGGTTCGGCGGTTGTCAGGCGGGCAGTCCGCCATGAAAATCATCAGATCATCAATATCGACAAGATGACCTACGCCGCCTCCGAGGATGCGTTGGAGGATGCCCTAACCCACCAGAACCACACGCTTTTGAGGCAGGATATCTGTGACCTCGCCGGCATTCGCGCCGCATTCGCCACACATCAGCCCGATGCGGTGATGCATCTCGCCGCCGAGAGCCACGTGGACCGCTCGATCGATGGCCCCGCCGCCTTCGTGCACACGAACGTAACCGGCACCTTCATCATGCTGGAAGCCGCGCGTGAATATTTCGCAACACTCTCGGGCGAGAAGAAGGAGCGTTTCCGCTTCCATCACATTTCCACCGATGAGGTCTTCGGCGCGCTGGAGGATAACGATCCGCCATTTAACGAGCACACGCCTTACGATCCGCGCAGCCCGTATTCCTCCTCCAAGGCCGCATCAGACCATCTGGCCCGCGCCTGGATGCACACTTATGGCCTGCCCGTCATCGTTTCCAACACCACCAATAACTATGGCAAATGGCAGTTTCCTGAAAAGCTGATCCCGCTGGTGACGCTGAACGCGATCGAGGAAAAGCCCCTGCCGGTTTATGGCGCGGGCTTGAACACGCGCGACTGGCTGTTCGTGGATGACCATGCCGAGGCGCTCATCAAAATCGTCACGCAAGGCATGCCGGGCGAGACCTATTGCATTGGCGCGCGCCAACCGCGCAAGAATATCGATGTGGTGAAGGCCATCTGCGCCATTCTGGACCAGAAACTACCCAGCCCCAACGGTGCGCGCGAACGGCTGATCACCTATGTGACCGACCGCCCCGGCCACGACAACCGCTACGAGATCGACCCCGGAAGTGCTGAAAAAGCCCTGGGCTGGAAAGCTGAGCATGATTTCGAGCGTGGGCTCGCCGCCACCATCGGCTGGTATCTGGATAACCGCCCCTGGTGGGAGGGCATCCGAGCCAAAACATATTCCGGCCAGCGTTTAGGAGCCGCCGCGTGATCACCAAAGGCATCATTCTGGCGGGTGGTTCCGGCACGCGCCTACACCCCATCACCCAGGCCAGTTCCAAGCAACTACTGCCGGTCTACGACAAACCGATGATCTATTACCCGCTCTGCACGCTGATGCTGGCGGGTATCCGGGAAATACTGATCATCTCCACCCCGCAGGATCTGCCGCAATTCCAACGCCTGTTCCATGACGGCTCGCATCTCGGCATCCGCATCTCCTATGCGGAGCAACCAAGCCCGGATGGCCTGGCCCAGGCCTTCCTGATCGGTGAGGAATGGATCAACGGTGAAGCCTGCGCCCTGGCGCTGGGCGACAACCTCATCCATGGCGACCATCTCTCCACCCTGCTGCGCGCCGCCGGCGCCCGGCCCGAAGGTGCCACCGTGTTCGCCTACCAAGTGCGCGACCCGGAACGCTACGGCGTTGTCTGGTTCGATACCGATGGCCGGGCGATGGACATTATCGAGAAGCCCTCTGAGCCCAGCTCCAACTGGGCCGTCACCGGCTTGTATTTCTACGACAACCGCGTGACCGAGATGGCCAAAAAAGTGAAGCCCTCCCCGCGCGGCGAGCTGGAGATCACCGATCTCAACAACATGTATCTGCAGGAGGGCACACTGAAGGTGGAGCGCCTTGGCCGCGGCACCGCCTGGCTGGATGCCGGCACGCCGGACAGCCTGCTCCAGGCCGCCACCTTCGTGCAGACCATTCAGGACCGGCAGGGCAATCTCGTCGGTTGCCCGGAAGAAGTTGCCTACCGCATGGGCTTTATCGATGCCGAGCAGCTAGGTGCGCGCGCCAAGCTGATTTCCAAGACAGAGCTTGGCCGGATTCTCAAGAACATCGCCGACGGGGTGCATCACTGATGAAAATCGAATCACTCGCCATACCCGAAGTGAAGCTGATCACCCCGCCGAAATTCGGCGACAGCAGGGGGTTCTTTTCCGAAACCTGGAGTGTCGCGAAACTAAAGGCGCAGGGGTTCGACGAGACTTTCGTGCAGGACAATCACAGCCTTTCGGCACAGAAGGGCACCATACGGGGCCTGCACTGCCAGATCGCCCCGCATGTGCAGGGCAAGCTGGTGCGCGTCATCAAAGGTGCCATATGGGATGTGGCGGTGGATATTCGCCGAGGTTCGCCCAGCTTCGGCAAATGGGTGGCGGCTGAGCTTTCAGCCGAGAACTGGGCGCAGCTCTGGATTCCCGGCGGCTTCCTGCACGGCTTCTGCACGCTGCTGCCCGATACCGAGGTGATTTACAAAGTTACTGGCGATTACGCAAAGGATTGCGAACGCGCCGTGCGCTGGGACGACCCGACGCTGGCCCTGCCCTGGCCGGTCGCAGCTGATGAAGCGCTGCTTTCAGACAAGGACAAGACAGCACCGCTCTTCAGCCCGCAAGAGCATTGGTACAGCTATCCATGATCCTGGTTACCGGCGCCTCCGGGCAATTGGGGGACGCGCTTGCCCGCCGCCTCGCCGCGCGCGGCAAAGCCTTCACCGCCGTGCAGCGTCCGGATTTCGATTTTGAAAAACCCGAGACAATTTCAGAGGCTTTTGCGAAGACGCAGCCAACATTGGTGATCAACGCCGCCGCCTATACGGCGGTGGACAAGGCCGAGACCGACCAGGAGGCCGCCAAAGCCTGCAACCATACCGGCCCGCTGGCATTGGCGAAATTGTGTGAAGCGGCTTGCATCCCCTTCATTCATGTCTCGACCGATTATGTGTTCGACGGCGACAAGGGTGCCCCCTATCTTGAAACCGACCCCACCA
>JAQNCU010000254.1 GCA_029077775.1 Acidocella sp.
ATCGCAGGCTGCATCGATAGCCAAGCCCATCCGCATTGCGTATTCCCCACCATGAAGGGTGGGCGAAACATAGCACGCACGCCGGGTCACGACGCTCATCACCGCGGCGGTGGCGACAGCCAGCAACATCTTGGACAGGCTGGCCGGTGGTAAGGTTGGCCAAGATAACCTGAGCCGTTTTGTGGATGACGCCATGGCCGTGAATAAGGCGGCTTAAAGATATGCAGTATGAAGCAATGAGCGCGGTTCCCTGGGCGCATGGCGCGTTTTGGGTGTTCATCGCGATCGTTATATTCGCTGGCCTGGCGGGGCGTAAAATCGCCAAGGCGCTGACCAATATGCTCGATGCCCGCACGGAGGGTGTGCGCCTGGCGTTGGACGAGGCCGCGGCGCTGAAGCGTGAGGCCGAGGCGATGCTGGCCGAAGCCAAAGCCGCGCAGGCCCAGGCGCGTAAGGATGCGGCGGATATTTTGGCGTATGCCCGCGCTGAGGCGGCGCGGATTACCGCAGCCCTGGCCGCCGAGGCGCAGGCCAGTGCGGCGCGGCGGGAGCGCATGGCGCTGGAGCGGATCGGTGCCGCCGAGGCACAGGCTTTGGTGGATGTGCGGAACGTGGCGATCGACATCGCCACCGCCGCGAGTGCCGCGATGTTGCGCGACGGGTTGGACTCAGGCGCGGATGCCGCCATGATCGACCATGCGATTGCGGGCATCCCGGCGGCGTTGCGCCAGCCTATCTGACCCTGTCTGTGTGAAAAGCGGCTATTTTGCCTGATCTGGCGAAAAGCTTTTGGTTTTTGGCTTAATCTCCCCCGTTGCGCCGCAATATGATATCGCTAATGTGACAGGATCGTGCGCACAGGGCGTGGCGGGATCAAATTGTGTTTGGGAGTATCTTATGAAAAAATTATCAGGCGCTTGCCTGGCGGCGCTGTCCGTTTTTGCGGCGGCCATGCCGCTGGCCGCCGGGGCGAAAACACTGACCGAGATCAAGTTCGGGGTGGATGCGACCTATCCCCCGTTTGAGAGCCTGTCGCCGAGCGGCAAGTTCGAGGGTTTCGATATCGATCTGGGCCGGGCCATCTGCGCGGACCTTAAGGTGAAATGCGTGTTCGTGAGCCAAGGTTTCGACGGGATCATCCCGGCCCTTCAGGCACGTAAATTCGACGCGATTCTGTCCTCGATGACCGTGACACCGCAACGCGCCCAGCAGATCGATTTCTCGTCCGAGATGTATAACGAGCCGACCAGCCTGATCGCCAAAAAAGGCTCCGGGCTTAAGCCGACCGCCGCCAGCCTGAAGGGCAAAACCGTAGGCGTGGAAGCTGGCACCATTCAGGAGAGCTACGCCAAGACCTATTGGCAGCCTTATGGTGTTAAAGTGGTCTCGTACCCCGGCCAGGATCAGGTCTACGCGGATTTACTCTCGGGCCGTCTCGATGCCTCACTGCAGGATTCGGTGGAGGCCGATTATGGGTTTTTGAAAACCCCGAAAGGTGCTGATTACACGCTGGCGGGCAACGTGACCTATGATCCGAAGGATGTTCTGGGATCATATATCGCGATTGGCATCCGCAAGGACGAGCCGGCATTGAAAGCGAAGATCGATAAAGCGATCGCCACCATCATCAAAAACGGGACCTATAAAAAGATCGAAGCCAAATATTTCAACTTCAATGTTTATGGTCCGTCGCCCACGAAATAACTGAACCTGTCCGGCCCCGTACATAACGGGGCCGGAATTTCCGTCATTCGGGGGTGCTGATGCTCGATCTTGCCGGGTATGGGCCACAGATTTGGGCCGGGACGATTGTCACCGTCGAGTTATCGGTGCTCTCGCTGCTGGTCAGCTTCGCGCTCGGGCTGGTTGGGGCCTCGGCCAAGCTCTCAAAAAACCGTTATGTCTCGGGCATGGCAACCGTCTACACCACGATCATTCGCGGTGTCCCCGATCTGGTTTTGATGCTGCTGCTGTTTTATTCCTTGCAGATTTGGTTGAACGACGCGACCGATTATTTCGGGATAAACCAGATCAATCTCGACCCCTTCACCAGCGGGGTGATCACGCTGGGGTTTATCTATGGCGCCTATTTCACAGAGACATTTCGCGGGGCCTTCATGGCCGTGCCGAAAGGCCAGTTAGAGGCCGCGCGGGCCTTCGGGATGAAGCCGCTGCTCGTGTTCAGGCGGATATTATTCCCGCAAATGATGCGCTACGCGCTGCCCGGCCTCGGCAATAACTGGCAGGTGATTCTAAAGGCCACCGCCTTGGTCTCGATCATCGGGCTGTCGGATATCATCAAAGCAACACAGGATGCAGGCAAGGGCACGTTCCGGATGTTTTATTTCTCGGTGCTGGCGGGGTTGGTGTATCTGGTGCTGACCACGCTGTCCAACGGGGTGTTGCTGTTACTGGAGCGTAAATACGCGGTCGGCGTACGTAAGGCCGTTCTGTGATTTATATCATCCAGAATTACTGGCAGGCGTTTTTATACTCCGATGGGTATAACATGACCGGGCTGGCGATGACGTTGTGGCTGCTGGTGATCTCGTGCGCCATCGGGTTTTGCATGGCCGTGCCGCTGGCTGTGGCGCGCAATGCACGCAACCCGCTGATCTGGGGGCCGGTTTGGTTTTACACATTCATTTTTCGTGGCTCACCGCTCTATGTGCAATTATTGGTGATCTATACCGGGGTTTATAGCCTGGATGTGGTTCAGCATAACGCGTTGCTGAACGCTTTTTTCCGCCAAGGGATCGATTGCACAATCCTCGCATTCGCATTGAACACCGGGGCCTACACCACGGAGATTTTTGCGGGCGCGATCAAGGACACCTCGTTCGGGGAGGTTGATGCCGGGCGGTCCTTGGGGATGTCGCGGGTTACGCTGTACCGCCGGATCATCCTGCCCAGCGCGCTGCGCCGGGCACTTCCGGTTTACAGCAATGAGGTGATCCTGATGCTGCACTCCACCACGCTCGCCTTTACCGCGACCGTGCCGGATATTCTGAAAGTCGCGAATGATGCGAATTCGGCGACGTATAATTCCTTTGCGGCGTTCGGGCTGGCGGCGCTGATCTATCTGTGCGTGTCGTTCACGCTGATTTACGGGTTTCGCCGGGCCGAGCGGCATTTTCTGGCGTTTTTGCAGCCGTAGAACGAGAGGTGTCGGTGTGTCGAACCATCTGAAATTCTATATCGATGGCGCCTGGGTAGACCCGGTGGTCGCGAACCCGATGCCGGTGATCAACCCCGCGACCGGTGCGGCATTTACCGAGATTTCCGGCGGGGGTGCCGCCGATGTGGACCGTGCGGTGGCGGCGGCGCGCGAAGCCTTCCCCGCCTTCGCGCGGACAGCCAAGCAGGATCGCCTGGCCTTGTTGCGCCGATGCCTGGAGATTTATGACCGCCGCTATGACGAAATTGCCGATGCCTGCACGCGCGAGATGGGCGCGCCGATCGGGTTCTCGAAGGAGGCGCAGGTTTTTGTCGGCCGGGGGCATTTCAAGGCGCAAATCGATGTGTTTGAGACGTTTGAGTTCACCGAACAACGCGGGACAACTCTGGTGGTGAAAGAGCCCATCGGTGTTTGCGGGCTGATCACGCCGTGGAACTGGCCGCTCAACCAGATTGTCTGCAAGGTGGCCCCGGCTTTGGCGGCCGGCAACACCATGGTGCTGAAGCCGAGCGAGCTTGCCCCCCTGAACGCGATTATATTCGCCGAGATCATGCATGAGGCGGGGGTTCCCAAAGGCGTGTTCAACCTGGTGAATGGTGACGGCCCCTCGGTGGGCCAGGTTCTGGCCGGGCATCCGGGCGTGGATATGATGTCGTTCACAGGCTCCACCCGGGCCGGGGTGATCGTCGCCAAGGCGGCGGCGGATACGGTCAAGCGGGTGGCGCAGGAGCTGGGCGGCAAATCGGCGAATATTATCCTCGACGATGTTGAGCTTGAGCCCGCCATCCGCGCCGGGGTGGCGGCGTGCTTTATCAATAGCGGGCAATCTTGCGATGCGGCGACGCGGATGTTGGTGCCGCGCGCTTTGCATGACGAGGCCATGGCGATTGCCGCCGATGAGGCGGATAGGCAGGTTACGGGCGACCCCTGGTCGGCGGGCACAATGCTCGGCCCGCTGGTCAGCCAAACGCAGTTCGAGAAGGTGCAGCGGCTGATCAAAGCCGGGATCGACGAGGGCGCGCATCTGGCCGCGGGCGGGTTGGGGCTGCCCGATGGGCTCACCCAGGGCTATTATGCCAGGCCGACGGTGTTCGGGCATGTCACGCGCGACATGACCATCGCGCGGGAGGAGATTTTCGGGCCTGTGCTGTCGATCATCGCCTATGACACGCTGGAGGACGCCATCGAGATCGCCAATGACAGCGTGTACGGGCTGGCAGCCTATGTGCAGGGCCGGGATTTAACCCGCGCGCGTGACGTGGCGGCCCGGATGCGGGCGGGCAGTGTTTACATCAATTACCCCGACATAGATTTCACAGCGCCATTCGGCGGCTATAAACAATCAGGCAATGGCCGGGAATACGCTGATTTCGCGCTGAACGATTTCCTGGAGATCAAGGGCATCGTGGGGTACGGCGTTGGTTAACCGCGCGCTCTAGATATTTTGGTAGAGCCGGATTCGATCAAGAATCATCAGACTCTAGAGCACGATGACGTGTAATACCAGCCGCCGAATTTTCTGACTCGTAGGGGATTCCCCCGGCGCGGTTGGTTGTGGTTCGGTGTCTCCCGTTGGTTTAACGACGGGGGGTGTCATGGCTGTTGCGGTTGCGATTACCAATTTGACCTACACGGCGACGGATTTACGCAGGCTGATGTCAAAG
>JAQNCU010000255.1 GCA_029077775.1 Acidocella sp.
GATTTTCCCGTGCATTGGGCGCAATTATCCTAAGCGGTTAGGAAACGGTGCCGCAGGATATACAGATTTGTCAGCCCGCAGGTTGTAAACAGCCGGTTGGCATTCTTCTCCAGGCCGCGATAGCGCACCTTGGTGAAGCCGAATTTCAGCTTGATCACGCCGATGATATGCTCGACACGCGATCGCACGGCTAACTTCTTCCGGTTTCTCTCGCGCTCGTCCTCGTTGATCACGCCGCGGTGCGGCGCCATGCGAAGTGCGGTTTTGTCCAGCTGACTGGTTTTGTTTTATCTATGCTTTGCTGTTTTAATATCAGCTTTATCTTTCCAACAAGGCGAAGCATAGTCCCGTCAGATAAATAACGGGTGCCAGGCGTTTTCTGGCGCCGGTCTGGGGGTGTCGAGATGGCCCATACACGCCTGCGCAAATTCAACACGCGTGATACCTATCCTGAACAACAGCTCGACAATGATCTGTGCCAGGCGGTGATCGCGGGCAAGACGGTCTATCTGCGTGGCCAGGTTCCGCAGGATCTTGATACCCGCGAGAACGTTGCGGTAGGAGATCCGGCTGGCCAAGCCGAGAAAGTGATGGCGAACATTGACCTTCTATTGCGCGAGGCGGGGGCTTCACGCGAACATATCTGTAAGGTCACTGTCTACCTGACCGACATCCGGCATCGCGAAGCGGTTTATCGCGTCGCCGGTAAATGGCTGAAGGGCGTCTATCCAGTCTTCACCGGGCTGGTCGTGGTTGCCCTCGCACGCCCTGAATGGCTGGTCGAAATCGACGTGATTGCCGAATTGGCATGATCCAGGCCAAATAATCTAACTTCAAAGCAACGAGAGAGTTTCGAAAGGATGCTGAAGATGACTGCTGAAAGCGTCGATACGCTTATCATCGGCGCCGGGCAGGCCGGCATAGCGATGAGTGAGCACCTGAGTAAGCGTGGGGTAAAGCATCTCGTTGTCGAACGGCGCCGGATTGCGGAACGCTGGCGCTCTGAGCGATGGGATTCACTTGTCGCCAACGGGCCAGCCTGGCACGACCGGTTTCCGAACAGGCAGTTCTCCGGCATATCGCCGGACGGGTTCGCATCTGCCGGCATGATCGTTGATTATCTTGTCGGATATGCCGAGCAGATTAAGGCGCCTATCCGCTGCGGGGTTGAGGTCCGGGCGTTGCACAAGCAGGCAGGCGGCTTTCGTGTGGAGACGTCGGACGGGATTATCGAAGCGACCAACGTGGTTGTCGCAACGGGGCCGTTCCAGAGACCGACCATTCCGGCCATTGTGCCTGAAGGCGCAGGGCTTACCCAGATCCACTCATCCGCCTATCACAATCCTCGCCAACTGCCCGAAGGCGCGGTCATGGTTATCGGTGCAGGATCTTCCGGCGTGCAGATCGCGGATGAATTACGGCAGGCCGGGAGAGACGTTTATCTGTCCGTCGGAGCGCACGATCGCCCCCCCAGAAGGTATCGGGGACGGGATTTCGTCTGGTGGCTGGGTGTTCTGGGGATGTGGGATGCAGAAGCGGCCAATCCGGCCATGGAGCATGTAACGATCGCGGTGAGCGGTGCAAAAGGCGGCCATACTGTCGATTTTAGGCAGCTCGCATCGACCGGGATCACGCTGGTCGGCATGACCAAGTCTTTTGATGGTCGTGTGATGCATTTTGCCCCGGATCTGGCACGAAACATCGCGGGTGGCGATGCGAACTATCTGGCAATGCTCGATGCGGCCGATGCCTATGTTACGCGCAAGAATCTCGACCTGCCGGAGGAACCCGAGGCGCGTGTCATCAGGGCCGACCCGCAATGCATGACCAACCCCGTTCTCGCGTTGAATCTAATCGATGCCGGTGTCCGTTCGATCGTCTGGGCAACCGGGTACGCCTTCGATTTCGACTGGATAAAATTGCCCGTATTCGGCGCGAAAGGTGGCCCGCGGCATCAGCGTGGCGTTTCGGAGGTTCCAGGTCTCTGTTTTCTTGGGCTGCCCTGGCTGGCACGACGGTCATCTTCGTTCATCTGGGGGGTTTGGCGCGACGCTGATTATCTGGCGGAGCATATCGCGGCGCGTAGCGCGGAAACCGCCACGCAACTGGCAGCAGACCCCGGGGCTTGAGCCAGCGGCGTGCATTCCCGCAATCTTGTCGATCGATGTCATTCAAAGCCGTCTTCGGGAATGCTGTCGATCAGCAGAACTGTAGAGCCTATGATTCAAAATTAAAGCGCCTCGTGTTGGACCATTATAAATTGAATAAACCGAATAATCTACGTAACCAATTCGGCAACGGAGGAAACAGATGGCTAACAAACTAAAGGAAGGGTCACTATCTTTTTTCGAATCTCTGATTCTGGGGATCGCGGGATCTGGGCCGGCGAACGCAATCTCTCTGGCGATGGGGTCGCTGGTCGCCACTGCGGGACTCTTGGCGCCTTCCGATGTGCTGATCTTTGCCGTTACGATGCTCGGCATTGCCCTAGCGTATAAGGCTTTGAACCGGCGCACCACCCATGCCGGCGCGGCCTATAATTGGGTTGGGCAGTCATTCGGAAAATTCGCTGGCTTCATGTCCGGCTGGGCGTTAATTTCTGCGCAGATGATTTTTATCATCTCTGGTGTCGTGCCGTTGTCGACCGCGATACTGAATTTTATTGATCCCGCATTGGTCAATGATATTTTCATTATCACCTCGCTTTCTGTGTTGTGGTTTCTTTTTATCGTCGGCGTCACGGTTGTCGGCATCAAGACGACTAGTTACCTACAGGTTGTACTTATGACGTTTGAAATCGTTGTAATGCTTGGTATCGGGATTGAGGCGATCATTCATACGCATGGAGCAATTTTCGCAAATACGTTCTCATATCATTTGTATAGTCCGCTCTATGCTATTCATCATTTCTCGGCAGCTAATTTTTCGGCTTCGGCTCTCATCGTGGTCTTCCTGTACTGGGGGTGGGATGTAACCGCGAATCTGGGTGAAGAAACCAAGGATGGTTCCCATGCCGCTGGAAATGGCGGGCTGTCGGGAGTCATCGCCACCATCGTTCTATACTCTCTTTATGCCGCCATCACCGTGATGCTTTTCAGTTTTGCACAGGCTGGGAATTTTAGTAACAATCTACTCTACCAGATCGCGCTGGCTTCCGGCTTGGGTAGAATCGGCGGTTTGGTTGCCTCAATAGCCGTTATTTTCTCCAGCGTTGCGACCGTTCAAACCGGCATGTTGCAGGTAACGCGAACGATTTTTGCGATGGGAAGGGATGGAGCGTTGCCTCGCTATCTCGGTACCGTCAGTGAAAAAAATCAAACGCCCATGGCCGCCACTTACTGGCTGATCGGAGCCGGCCTGGCAGGAATTTTGGTGACTGGCTTCATGCCGTCGGTGGGAGCCATTCTCAGTGATGCGGTCTCGGCGTCTGGGCTACAAGTGGTGTGCTACTTCGGTCTGGCCGGTCTAGTTTCTGCTTGGGTATTCCGCAAAATCTACAAGGAGTCCTGGCTGCGCTGGGTAGCTTTTTCCGTCTTCCCCGGTTTGAGCGCAGTGTTTCTGCTTTTGCTCGGGGTGTATTCGATCACCACGTTCAATCTTCCCACAGCGATTGTCGGCATTGGTGCCCTGCTCGTCGGCACCCTGTTCTTCCGGCCCAAGCGCTACCGTGTTGATGAGGCGATTTCCGCGTATGTGCCGACATCCGGCGCCAACCAGACTTTCCCGAGCGATGAGATGATTGTTTCAGATTCGAAGATTGTTCCATGACGACCTTATCTTACTCGGATTGGCAGCGGCTTGCTGGGTCCGTCACGCTCCAGTCGCAACACTTCATCGACGGGAGGTTTGTCGATGCCTCCGGAGGTAAAAGCTTCCTCAAATCGAATCCCGCAACTGGTGCGGTTCTGGCCGAGGTTGCGCGAGGTGAGGAGGCTGATATCGACCGCGCCGTGCAGGCGGCACGGTCGGCCTTCGACGATCGGCGCTGGTCGGGCAAAAGCCCGACAGAGCGGCGAGGTGTGCTTCTACGGCTTGCCGACTTGATCGATACGCATCGTGACGAGCTGGCCGTCATCGAAAGCATGGATATGGGCAAGCCAGCGCACGAGGCGGCAGCGATCGACATTCCTGGGGCCGTGGCGGTCTGGCGTTACTATGCCGAAGCCATCGACAAGATCAACGATGAGGTGGCACCTGTCGGCGCCGGCAATCTGGCACTGATGCGACGCGTTCCACTCGGTGTGATTGGTGCGATCATCCCGTGGAATTTTCCTTTCGACATCGCCGCCTGGAAATGCGCTCCCGCTATCGCCGCCGGAAATTCTATTGTGTTAAAACCGTCGGAGCGATCTCCATTTTCCGCATTGCGGCTCGCCGAACTCGCCCGTGAGGCAGGTCTGCCCGATGGTGTTCTGAATGTGGTCTGCGGCTTCGGCGCAGATGCAGGTAAGGCCCTGGCATTGCATCATGGCGTCGACTGTCTGGCCTTCACCGGCTCTACCCGGGTGGGTCGCGCATTGATGGAATATTCCGGTCAGTCTAACCTGAAGCAGGTATGGCTCGAACTTGGTGGCAAAAGCCCCAACCTGATCTTTGCCGATGCGCGGGATTTGGACGTCGCGGCGCAGATGGCAGCGTTTGGTATTTTCTTCAACGCCGGGCAGATTTGTTCGGCGAATTCCCGCTTGCTCGTCGACCGACGCGTCAAGGATGAGGTAATCGAGCGGCTGGCCGCCTACGCGCAAACCATGCAGCCGGGTGACCCGCTCGATCCTGGAACACGCATGGGCGCTCTCGTGGACAGAAAACACCTCGATCATGTCATGAAGTTTGT
>JAQNCU010000256.1 GCA_029077775.1 Acidocella sp.
TCGCTCAACCTCGAACTCGCCGATTTTCATGGCGAGTGGAACTATACCATCAGACCCAGATGCCCGAAATATTGATGCGGTTATCAGAGCTCAGACCCATAGTCTGGAACAGGCGCAGGACCTGCCGCGCGCCTGCACGTTGAGCGGGCAGTGCCAGGAGGTTTGCCCAGTGGCAATCCCTTTGCCGACCTTGCTGCGCGGCTGGCGGGAAAAATCTTGGCAACGCGGCTTCGAGCCGGCCACGGTGCGATCGGCGCTTGTACTTTGGCGATTCATGGTGATGCGGCCACGGCTTTATGAATTTGCCGGGAACATTGGGCTGCGTATCATGCCGCTATTTGCGCGCGGCGGCTGGATTTCCCGGATGCCGTTGGCAGGCGGGTGGACAGCGCACCGGGATATGCCGAGCCCTTCGGGCGGAACATTTCTTGCGCAGTATCGCAGGAGGTTGAAACAATGAATAACGCCAGGACCGAGATTTTAAAAGCCATCGGTAAGGGACCGGGCGACCGCGCGGCGATCGCGGCGCAGGCGCAACGCCTGCGGGCGGACGCGTGCAGACCAGACCGTGTGAATGGCCCCGCGGATGCGGTGTTTATCGAGCGGTTGCGCTCCCCCGGCATTGCCGCAACAGCCGAACGCGTAGCCACGATGCGAGATTTTCCCGATGCTGTACGGCGCTACCTTGCCGTGCACCAGCTTGGCCCGTCTCTGGCCCTGCAACCACACCCGCAACTGCGGGCGCTCGACTGGAGTGGGATTGAGACGCGTGGCCCTATTGGCACGGATGAGCCGGTTGCGGTTGGGCTGGCGCTGGGTGGCGTCGCTGAAACAGGATCGCTGGTGTTTCACTCCAGCGCGGTTTCACCAACACTTTTTTGCTTTCTCCCGCTGCATCATATCGTCGCGGTGCGGGCCAGCCAGATATGGCCATGGCTTGAGGATTATGCCGATGCCATTGCTGGCTGCGTGCAGCCGCGCAACGTCAATCTCATCACCGGGGCCAGCGGCACCACCGATATCGAGGGTACATTGGTGCGCGGCGCGCATGGGCCGGGGTGGCTGCACGTCGTTCTCATCAGCGACGCGCAATAGGCTTCAGAAAAGACCGTTTAAACACCAAAGGATAGGAAATGTTCGCACAATTATTAACACCTGTAGGAGGCAGTCTCGGGCTGTCCTTCCTGATAGCGGTACTGCCTGTTGCCACAGTACGCCGAGCTGAAAAACACCGGGCGCGGCAACATGTTCGTGGTGTTCGGCGAGCCGGATGTGGAAATCCTCGACGATGGCGGGCCGGAACTGCGCGTGAAAGTAAACGGGGTGAACGTGTTCGATCCCAATACCGGCGACATACGCTCCAACGACACATCAGGCATCGCCGCCTGGTTCATTGACACCGATTATAACGAGGAAAGCTTCTTCGTCCGCCACGCCTATTTCCTCGGCGCCAACGACCCGTACAAGAGCCTGAAAACGGCGCTGAAAGCCGAGATCGACGAAGATGCCTGGGCCACGCTCTACGCCGACACCTCCCGCCCCTTCACCCGGCCGGAGGGTGGGCGCATCGCGGTGAAGGTGATTAATCACTTCGGCGATGAGGTGATGAAAGTATTCGGGGTTTAGCCGTGAACTTTCTCATCGCCGAAAGCTTTACCGCATCGTTCAACCGCCTCTCTGGCCAGGACCAGAAGGCGTTGAAAGCCAGCGTGTTCGATTTGCAGATGGACCCCACCGGCAACGGGCTGAAACTGCATCGGATCGACAAAAGCAAGGACAGGAATTTCTGGTCCGCCCGCGTCAACCGCGATGTCCGGCTGATCATCCATAAAACCGGGGAGAGCCTGCTGGTTGCCTATGTCGGGCATCACGATGATGCTTACGCCTGGGCGGAACGGCGGCGGATAGAGGCGCACCCGCGCACCGGCGCCATTCAGATTGTCGAAGTGCGCGAGCTGACCGAGGCGCCTATCCCAGCGACGCCACAGGCAACGCCCGCCCCGGCTTTGTTCGCCCGTCTCGATGACAATGCGCTGCTCTCCATTGGCGTGCCAGCCGACTGGCTGGCCGATGTGCGTGCCGCGACCGAGGACGGGTTCTTTGCCCTTGCCCAGCATCTGCCCGCCGAGGCCGCCGAAGCCCTGCTGGAATATGCCGCAACCGGCAGACTGACCACCCCGGCCCCGGCCGCCGCAACCCCCTTCACCCACCCCGATGCGCTGCGGCGGATCAGGCCCATTGCCGACCAGGAGGAGCTGGAACAGGCACTCTCCTACCCTTGGGAAAAATGGGGGGTGTTTCTGCACCCGTCCCAGCGCGCGCTTACCACGCGCAGCTTCTCCGGCCCGGCACGGGTGGCGGGGTCGGCTGGCACCGGCAAAACCATCGTGGCACTGCACCGCGCGGTGCGGCTGGCGCGTGAAAACCCCAAGGCGCGCATCCTGCTGGCCAGCTTCTCGCAGCCACTGGCCGATGCCATGGCGAAAAAGCTGCTGGTGCTGGCGCCTGAAACCGGCGGCATCGTGCCACGCATCACCACCGCATCCTTCCAGGGCATTGCCGAGCAGCTGTACCAGCTCGAACATGGCGTGCGTCCGCGTATCGCATCGGACATTGTACTGCGCGAGCGGCTGCGGGATGCTGGCGCGAATCTTAAGGGATTTTCGGAACGGTTTTTATTATCCGAATGGACCAACGTCATCGATGCCTGGGGTATTAACTCGCCGGATGCCTATGCCACGGTTCAACGCATGGGGCGGAAAAGCAGGCTCGGCCCCAACCAGCGTGCAAGCCTGTGGCCCGTGTTCCAGGCCGTACGCGAGGCGTTGGCGGCCGAACGATACACGACATGGGCGGAGGTTTTCACCGGCCTCGCGGCTGCACTTGTCCAGCGGGAGCATAAGCCGTTCGATCACGTCATCATCGATGAGGCACAAGACCTTGCCCCCGCCGAGCTGAGATTCTTCGCGGCACTCGCGCCGGCAAAGGCGGATGGTCTGTTCCTGGCCGGGGATGTAGGGCAGCGTATTTTCCAGCATCCTTATTCCTGGGCGAGCCTTGGCGTGGATGTTCGCGGCCGCTCATCCACGCTCAAAGTCTGCTACCGCACCTCGCAGCAAATCAGGCGCGCCGCCGACCGGCTTTTGCCGATGGTACTACGTGACACCGATGGGCTCGAAGACGAACGGCAGGGAATCGTTTCAGTGTTCGATGGCCCGGCGCCGGAAGTGCACACACTCGCCGGTACTGAAGCCGAAGCTGGTTTTGTCCGAACGAAAATTGAAGGATGGATTGAGGCGGGCATCGCCCCCCGTGAAATTGGCCTGTTTGTCCGCACGGCGCAGTTGGTCCCCCGGGCGCGGGCGGCCATCGCGGGAATCGCCGGGGCCGAAGTGACCGTTACAGCGCCTATGAGTCTTGCAAAAGGCCTCGAATTCAGAGCCGTGGTGGTGATGGCCTGCGACCAGGGCATTCTTCCGCTTGATGAACGGGTCGCCGACGCGGCGGACGAAGCAGAACTCGATGATATTTACGAGACCGAGCGCCGCCTGCTCTACGTTGCCTGCACACGGGCCCGCGAACATCTGCTGCTGACGGGTGTGACACCGGCATCGGAGTATTTGCCCGACTTTCTGCCCTGATGTGGCATGAAGTGTCGCCCGGATAGCAAATCACGTCTCGCCGGCGGCCTTCAACGAAGCTGCGATATCGCCGATCGACCGGAAAAGCATGAGCGCATTGTCTTTCGAGGGCATAAACCCCCGACGGCGCCAGAACGCCGCGGCGGCGTCATCGATGGCATTGACCATCAGCGCGCGCCCGCCGATCAGCGCGGCTCCATTCACGCTGCGGGCCAGCGCATGGTTGAGCAACCCAACGCCAATCCCCTGCCCAGCCCAAGCTGCGTCTGTGGCAAGCTGGCCGAGCAGAATACACGGCATCGGGTTCGGCGGCTGACCGGTGCGGATCGCGCGCGGCAGCGCGGCGGGCACGACGGCTGTTGGCGCCAGGCCGTAATAGCCCACCACCTGGCCAGCCACATGGACGACCATGACCACGGAGAATCCTTTCTGCTGGTTGGCCAGCGCGCGAGTCTTCAGCCAATGGTCGAGCGAAGGCTTGCCGCAGGAGAACTGGGATACATCATGCCCGGCATGCAGAAGTTCCGGCGCGGAGAGCAGTACCTCCCCCATCAACGCTTCGTGGTATCTTTTTCCCACGGCGCCTTGCGGCGCAGAGAGGCCACCATTTCCGGCACGGGTGCCGCGGGGGCGGAGACGGCTTGAACGAACGCCTCAAACCCTTCCGGGCTCATACGCACCAGCGTGCTTTCCATCAGCACCTCCTCGGCCGCCCTCACCGCGGCTTCACGCACAAAATCCGTGCGCGAGCGCCCGCGCAAATCCGCCGCACGGTCGATAATCGCGATATCGCCTTCCGGTAGCCGCATCGAGAGCGGATGGTCTTTGCGCTTGGGCGAAGCGGCCATGGCGGTAGTTCTTGTCATGGGCGGAATATAGATGGTTGTAGCGCTTTATGCAATACAATCTGATTGCGTCCATCACAGGCCACGCCGCCGGGATTGCCGGGGTTGGTCCGCCCGACTGGGCATCTGCTCGGACCGCTGGCCAAGCTCACGCCAAAATTCCATATCGCTCTGGCGGCTTGCGGCTTGGCGGCGGGCGAGGCTGGCAAGAATTTCCGCCAAATCCACGCCGATACGGGCCACCCGCCCCAGCACCTCACCATGGCGACGTAATCGAGCTGCCAAAGCGGGCAGCTTCTCCTCGAATGCCTCCGC
>JAQNCU010000257.1 GCA_029077775.1 Acidocella sp.
GCTTTGGGCGGCGTCGGCGCTGCTTATCCCGCCTTTGTTGCAGCCCGAACTCGCGTTTATTTTGCGGGTTGTGCTTTCGGGCGGCGCCCTGGCTATTTTGTACCTCGGGCTTTGCCGGGTGGTGCCGCGCCCGCGGGCGGTGCGTGGCGGCGGGTTGCTGCGCCGGGTGCTGCGGGCCGAGGCGTGGCGGATCGGCCGCGGCGCTCCCTTGCCTTACGCGTGCGCCATCGCCGGTGGCGCAATCTCGACGTTCTTGCCTCTTTCCTTGCAACGATAGGTCCGATTATGATTTTACGGCTTGGTATTTTTGGGGTTCTGATCGTCGCTCTCGGCGCGGTTCTGTTTTTTGCTTATTCGGTTGTTGACCAGTCCAAGCAGCAACAGGCGGTGACACCGCCGCAGACCGCGCAGGTATTGGTGGCCGCCGACCAGCTTCAGGGGGGCAGCTTGATCCAGCCCGCAGACCTTGCGGTTACCAGTGTTCTGGCCAATTCGGTGCCCGTTGGTGCCACTTTGGACAGCCCGGAGAATCGTTCCGCGCTTATCGGGTCGATGGTGCGCCTGCCGATCAGCAAGGGCACGCCGATCCTTGAGAGTTCAGTCATCCACCCTGGTGATCATGGGTTCCTGGCCGCTGTTCTTGCACCGGGGATGCGGGCTGTAACGGTTGGGGTGGATGATATCTCTGGCGCCAACGGCCTGATCTGGCCGGGTGACAGCGTTGACGTGCTGCTGACCCAGACCATTCCCGGTGCTCCTGAGGGAAAAAGCATAGCCAGCGAGGTCGTGTTGCAGGATGTGCGCGTGATCGCGACTGGCCAGGAACTGATTAAAAGTGCCGCACCGACCGCGCCGAACGCGGCCCCACAGCCGCCAGCGCAGACCGTAACGCTGGAAGTGACACCCAATGAGGCCGCGCGCTGCCTGGTCGCGACAAATCTCGGCAAATTATCGCTGATCGTTCACTCCGCTGAGGCTTCGGCCACCCCGTCCTCACCTCATGCGTTGCCCCAGCCGGTTTGGGCGGGTGAAGTCTCCCCGGCTTTGGCCAACAGCCAGCCGCAAACGCCGCAATTATCGACCGTCCATGTTTTCCAGGGATCACCCGACGCACAGGATTATAACTTCTGATGAGCGCTTTGTTTAAAACGAGGTCTTTCACCGTCGCTCTGGCTGCCATGCTGGTGGCGTCTCCGGCGGTTGCACAACAGGTGCTTGATCAGTCGGGTGATGGCTCGGGGGCGGCGGCGGCCCCCACCACCGCAAGTGGACCGGCATATTATGGCAGCATCAACGTGGCGAAGGGGGCGGGCAAGCTCATAAGCCTGCCGCATCCGGTTGCGAATATTTTCGCAGCCGACCCCGGCGTGGTTGAGGTGCGGCCCGCCAGCCCGACCTCGTTGTTCGTGTTCGGCAAGGGGCTGGGCGAGACCACCATCGTGGCGACGGATTCCAGCGGCAAGCCGATCGCGCAATATTCGGTTCTGGTGGGCCCGTCTTCCTTCAGTGCGGACCGTATCCACGCGCAGGCGGAAAATACAGGCGCGGGTGACGGCGTAACCGCCGAGACCGAACCGGGCGGCATGGTGGTGCATGGCACGGTGGACACGCCCGAAGAAGCCAATAACGTGATGAACCAGGCGCGGTTGATCTCGCCAACTGGTACGGTGGTCAACGGGCTTGAGGTGCGTGAGCCTATTCAGGTTGAGCTGAAGGTCAGGATCGCCTCGATGTCGCGAACAACCACGAGGCAATTGGGGATCAATTGGGGTTCCATCACAACCAGCGGCATCAGCTTTGGCAAATTTCTGGTCACGGGCAATACCGCGTCCGGGTCACCGTCTATTTCAGGCACCAACCCGGGAAATGTCGGCGTGACGTTTCCGGGCGGGACGTTTCAGGGCGTGATCGATGCGCTGGCCACCGACAACCTCGCGCATATTCTGGCCGAGCCCACGCTCACCACACTAAGCGGCACGCAGGCCAGCTTTCAGGTAGGTGGGCAGTTTCCCGTGCCTGTCAGTTCGCAGAATAATGTCGTGACGGTGTCCTATAAAAACTTCGGTGTGCTGCTCACCTTCACCCCTACCGTGTTCTCCGATGGCCGGATCGCGTTGCAGGTGGCGCCACAGATCAGTGCGATCAGCACGGCGAACTCCGCGACGTTGACATCGGCGGGGTCGAACACCGCGATCGTTATCCCCTCGATCACCATCACCACGGCATCGACCACAGTCATTCTGGGTAGCGGGCAGGGCATGGCGATCGCCGGGTTGCTGGAGGATACATCGCAACAGACTGATAACGGTGTGCCAGGGTTGAGCGAAGTGCCTTTACTCGGTGCGCTTTTCCGGGGGGATGCCTTCCAGCGCGCGCAGCAGGAGGTTGTGATCACGGTCACGCCCTATATCGTCGATCCCGTTGACAATCCTGGTGTTTTGGCTTCACCGGATGATGGCTGGACCCCGCCCAACGATTTGCAGCGTATTTTATTGTTGCGCGATAGCGGTTCCGCGTCGCCGGGCACCACGATCCCGGGCGATGCCGGGTTCATGGTTCAGTGAGGGGCAGATGAAGATGCGCATAGCGAGTTTCAGTGCCGGTTGCCTGTTGGTTTTTACACTAAGTGGTTGCGCGGGCGCGTTTGATCCGTACCAGCGTCCGGGAAACTGGACGAACACGGGCGCGCAGAATGTAAACCTGGCGCAGGAGGTGGCCAACAAGGCCGATTTGATCAGCGGCCATGGTGATCCGACCTCCAACGGGGTTGCGGCATCGGCGGCGATCGATCTGGCCCTGGGCCCCGATGGCGCTGGCACGGCAAAGGGGCTGCAAACCCCGACGACTGACGTTGTGGCTTCCACAGGGAATTGATGATGGCTTGTTTTGCGTTAACGACCATGAAATCGGGAGGCTTGCGATGAACCAGGACGGGTCGCGCGTGGCGGTGAGCGAGGGCGGGCAGATGAGCCGCCCCGACAGGCTTACGGTTCTGGCGTTTTTGGGCGACCCGGCCACCGAGCAGGTGATGCGCGACGGGCTTGGCGACCAGGTTGAAAACGGCATGGATATCCGCCGTGGCTCCGTGCGCACCGCGATTGCCGCGATGGCGAAATTGCCGACACCTGAGGTTTTGATTGTCGATATCGCGGGTGAGGATCAGCCTTTGCACGCGCTGGGGGAACTCTCCGACGTGGTGGAGCCCGGTGTCCGGGTGCTGGTGATCGGTGACACCGACGATGTGGATTTTTACCGGCATATCACGCGCGGCATGGGCGTGATGGAGTATATTTTCAAACCGATCACGCGTGAGGCGGTGGCGCGGCATTTCGCGCCGCTGATCACCCGCAAGACCATCGGCCAGGATGCCACGCGCGGTGGCCGGGTGATCGCCGTGATGGGGGCCCGTGGTGGTGTGGGGGCAACGACGATTGCGGGCAACCTTGCCTGGATGTTGGGCGTTATGGCCAAGCGGCATACGGTGTTCCTGGAATCTGATTTGCATATGGGTTCGGGCGCGTTGTTGCTTGGGGGTAAAACCGGCCCTGGGTTGCGCATGGCGCTGGAGGCACCAGACCGGATCGACCCGCTTTTTGTTGAGCGCGCCGCCCAACCTGTGGCCGAGCGGTTGCATGTTCTGGCATCGGAAGAAAAACTGAATGATCCGTTGACCTATGCGCCCGGCGCGGCGAAACGGCTGATCGAGACATTGCGAGTCCGTTATAATTTCATCGTTGAAGACGTAGCGTTTTTGCCGATCCCTTGCAACCGCGAATTAATCGAATACGCGCATCATCGGGTTATTGTCATGGACCCGTCGCTCGCCAGCGTGCGTGATACATTGCGGCTATTGGGCCTGCCCAATGGTCCGTGGCAGCCGCAGAGCCCTACGATTGTGTTAAACCGGCAGGGCCGCCCTGGCGGGCTTACACGTAAGCAGATTGAGGATGCGCTGAAGGTGAAGCTGGATATCGTGATCCCCGACATTCCCAAACAGCTAAATGAGAGTGCGAGTTTTGGTGAACCGGCAATCGCGACGCGTGGACCGTTCCGCCAGGCGATCATTGATCTGTCGCGTGAGATCGGGTTTGTCGGTAACCGGGATGATGCGATGCCGATTGAAGCCAGCGAGAAAGCGCCCGCCCCAGGGCTGCTTAAAATGCTGAAATTGCAAAAGGGTTAGCACTGAATGACAGACACGTCGCTCCCTAGTTTTGGCAGGCGCCGCATTGAACCGCCTTCTGTTGTGCCCAATGGGGTTGCCCCCCTGCCGGCCGTACAGCCAAACGGGCACGGACAGTCATTCCCCACGCCGTCCGCCCCACGGGTTGTGGTTGAAACGGCGGCGGTCACCACGCGCGCGGATATTGCTGAATTACGTGCCTTGTGCCTGACGCGGATGGATGCAACCGCCGTGGCGTCTTTGCAGCCGGAGCGTTTGTTGCTCGAAGTCGAGCGGCTGATTTCTGATCTCGCGACTGAGCGGCGGGTCCAGTTGAACGGGCGGGAACAACGCAGCCTGGCGACCGAACTGGTCGATGACATGCTGGGCTTGGGGCCGTTGGAGCCATTACTGCTCGATGAGAGCATCAATGATATCATGGTCAATGGCCCGGACGCCACTTTTGTCGAGCGTGGGGGCAAGTTGGTGCAGGTGCCCGTGCGGTTCCGTGACTGGACGCATCTGACCAATATCTGCCAGCGCATTGCGGCGTCCGTCGGGCGGCGGGTGGATGAATCGAGCCCGATGTGCGATGCGCGCCTGAAGGATGGTTCGCGCGTCAACATCATTT
>JAQNCU010000258.1 GCA_029077775.1 Acidocella sp.
GACTGGATGCTGGAAATCAACCCCGAGACCATGCCGAAATTGCTGATCCGCCGGGGCTTTCATGCGCGCATGGCGGCCAGCGCCTCACGGGAGACGAAATCCTTTCTCTCCGAACAGATGCAGGGGGCGACCTGGCTGGTCAAAGCCCTGGAGGCGCGGGCCACGACCATATTGCGGGTATCAGCCGAGATCGTGCGGCGGCAGGATGGATTTTTCCAGCATGGGATCAGCCATCTACGTCCGCTCACCCTGCGCGATGTGGCCGCCGAGGTTGAGTTACATGAGAGCACGGTCAGCCGCGTGACCTCGAACAAATCCATTGCCACGCCGCGCGGGATTTTCGAGTTGAAATTTTTCTTCACCACCGCGCTCTCAGGTGCCAACGGATCCACCCATAGTGCGGAGACTGTGCGCCACCGGGTGCAAAGCCTGATCTCTCAGGAGAGCCCAAAAAACATCCTGTCCGATGATGCCGTGGCGGCGATATTACAGAAAGAAGGCATAGACATCGCGCGCCGGACCGTGGCCAAATACCGCGAGGCGTTGCGTATTCCGGGCTCGGCGCAACGTAAGCGCGACAAACTGGCGGCTTAAGCCGGTTTTTTATAACCGCGCGGCTATCATCAGCGCCCACAGGTTTGGGGAAACATCATGCAGTTGACGGTCTCTGGCAAGCAAATCGATCTGTCAGATGCGTTGCGCGTCCATGTCGCGGAACATCTGGATAACATCACCCATAAATATTTCGACCACGCGCTGGAGGCGCAGGTCACGTTCAGCAAGGCGCGCAGTTTTTTCACCTGTGATATCAACATGCATGCCGGGCGCGGCATGACCGTGCGCGGCGAGGGCGAGGCTGGGGACGCACGCGCGGCCTTCGATGACGCGGCTGAGCACATCGCCAAACGGCTGCGCCGTTACCGGCGGCGAGTCTCGGAACATGCGCGCAACGAGACTGAGCGCGCAAAGCCTGAGCCCGCCCGGCAATATGTTCTGCAAGCCGAGAGCGAACCCTTGGCCGAGGCCGAACCGCCCGCCGAGGCCGAGGCGCTGCACGCCACGATCATCGCGGAATCCGATACGGCGATCGAGACCCTGACCGTCCGCGATGCGGTGATGCAGCTCGATTTATCGTATCAGCAGGTTCTGATGTTCAGAAACAGCAAGAACAGCCAGATAAACGTGGTGTACCGCCGCGCGGATGGCCATGTCGGCTGGATCGACCCGGGCCAGATGGCGAAAAAATAACGAGCGCGTGAGCTTAAAAATAGGGCGGCGCCGTGTGGCCGCCCGGCGAGAGCGTGAAGATCTCGCACCCCGTTTCTGTCACCCCGACCATATGCTCGAACTGCGCTGAGAGCGACCGGTCGCGGGTGACAGCGGTCCAGCCATCATCGAGGATTTTCACCTCGGGCCGCCCGGCATTCACCATCGGCTCGATGGTGAAGAACATCCCCGGTTTAAAGATGGCCCCCTCTCCCGGTTGGCCGAAATGCAGTACATTCGGCGGCTCATGAAACCGCCGCCCGATACCGTGGCCACAAAAATCCCGCACCACCGATAGCCGTTGGGCCTCCACGAAGCTCTGTATGGCATGGCCGACATCACCGAAACTTGCCCCCGGCTTTACCATAGCGATCCCGCGCATCAGTGACTCATAGGTGATATCCAGCAGCCTTTTGGCGCGCATATTGGCGGTGCCCGCGACATACATCCGGCTGGTATCACCATACCAGCCATCCAGGATCACGGTCACGTCGATGTTCACGATGTCGCCATCCATCAGCTTTCGATCACCGGGAATGCCGTGGCAGACCACATGGTTGATCGAGGTACAGATGGATTTGGGAAAGCCACGATAATTCAGCGGGGCCGGGATGGCACCATGCGCCAGAATGAAATCATGGCACAGCGCGTTCAAGCTTTCAGTGGTCACACCGGGGATGACATGCGGCGCGATCATGTCGAGTGTCAGGGCGGCCAAATGGCCAGCCTCGCGCATCGGTGCAAAATCTTCAGGTTTATAGACCGTGATCCGCCGAGAGTCAGCGCCGCCATCCATCATCACAGATCTGCCCCATCCTTCAAAACCATCATGCCTGATGCCGCGCCCCGACCTGTGGAAATATAATCATGCCATATATTAGATGCAGATGGCACCACCCAGCGCAAGAGAGTTCACCCCGTTTCATGTCAGGACCATTGACCAAGTGCGACTGCTGAACCTATCAGAGATGTCTTGAATGCCGCCACGGGATTAATTGATGAAACTTTGCTACGCGACGATTTTCCTGTTGCTGTTCGGTTCCATGCCCGCTCGGGTAGCCGCAGCACAGAAAACCCCACCGGATGTCGGCTATATCATCGCCTCAACCCAGCCGGTTTATGATCAGCAAAGCTATGTCGGGCGTATCCAGGCGCCGCAGATTGTGAACATTCAGGCCCGGATTACCGGGTTTTTAACCTCCCAGAATTTTACGGATGGCCAGTTCGTCCACAAAGGCCAGATCCTTTATGTTATCGAACAACCGCCATACCAGGCCTTATTGACCCAGGCCCAGGCCGCTGTGGCCCAGGCCCAGGCCCAGGCGCGCAATGCCGATGTAACGCTGGCGCGCGCCCGGGCTTTGCTGCGCACGCCGGCCGGGCAACAATCCAGCGTCGATCAGGCGCAGGCCACCGCGTTATCTGACGAGGCGGCGATTTTGAGCGCGCAGGCCAAATTACAAACCGCCCAGATCAATCTTGGCTATACCGAAATCCGCGCGCCGATCGACGGGATCATCGGGGCTACCGCCGTAACACCGGGGAATGTGGTGAGCCCGAGCAGCGGAACCCTCGCCACCATCGTCTCAGATAACCCAATGTATGTCACGTTCGCGCTGCCCATGGCCGATGCCATAAAAGACCGTCCAATGGCGGCGCGCCTGCGCGTGCAGGTCAGGCTGCCCAATGGCGAAGTTTATGGGCAGACCGGCACAATCGATTTTATAAACAATCAGGTAACCGCCGACACTGACACACTCGCCTGGCGCGCCACCATCGCCAACCCGGCGCATGAGCTTACCGATGGCGAGTTCATCACCGTGGCGCTGCGCGCCGCGAAGCCAAAATCACAGATCGTGATCCCGCTGGCCGCCCTGATCGACGACCAGCTTGGCGATTACGTGCTGGAGGTCGGCCCCGGCGACATCGTGAAACGTCAGAACATCACGCCCGGCACACAGACCGCCACCGATGTCGTGATTACGGCGGGGATATCGCCGGGTGCCAAGGTGATCACCGACGGGCTCCAGCGCATCCATCCTGGTTTGAAAGTGATACCGCAGCTGGCAGAGCCGAATTAATGTTTTCAGCCTTTTTCATCGACCGTCCGCGCTTCGCGGTGGTTATGGCGATCATTATCACCCTGGCAGGCGTGATTGCACTCACCCGGATCCCGGTGGCGCAATTTCCCTCAATCGTGCCGCCGCAAGTGCAGGTGACGGTGAACTACCCCGGGGCATCGGCCAAGGTTGTGGAACAGACGGTGGCCGAACCGATTGAGGAAGCGGTGAACGGGCTGAATGACGAGCTTTATATGTCATCCACCTCGGCCAATGATGGCAGCTATACCCTGACGGTCAGCTTCCGTGTCGGCTCAGACCCGGATATCGACACGGTCAACGTTACCAACGCGGTACAAACGGCAACCTCCCAATTGCCGACCCAGGTGCAGCAGGAGGGGATTACCGTGCGCAAGCGATCATCCTCGGTGCTGGCGTTTATTTTCATCTCCAGCCCGGGTAACAAGCTCAACCAGCTACAAATCTCGAATTATACCACCATCAACGTGCTGGACCCGATCTCGCGCGTGCCGGGCGTTGGTCAGGCCTTCCTGTTCGGGCAGGAAAATTATTCGATGCGCGTCTATTACAACACCGCGCGCCTGACCCAGCTCGGCCTCACCCCAAAGGACGTCATCAATGCCATCGACGCGCAGAATGTCCAGGCGGCGGTCGGCACCATCGGCGCGCCGCCCAACCAGCCTGGGCAGCAATTGCAATTCACGGTGGAGGCCAATGGGCGGCTGACCACACCGGCGGAATTTGGCGATATCGTGCTGCGCGCCAACCCCGATGGCTCGATGCTGCGGCTGAAGGATGTCGCCACCATCGTGCTCGGCGCGCAGAGCGAGGACCGGATCAACAAAATCGACAATAATGCCGGTCAGGCCATCGGCATTTTCCTCGCCCCCGGCGCGAATGCGGTGCAGACCTCACAGGCCGTGCGCGCTGAACTCGCCAAGCTGGAGACGCATTTTCCCGCAACGCTCACCGCCAAAGTGGTTTATGACACATCTGCCTTTGTGCAGGATACGATCCATGAGGTTGAGAGCACGCTGGCTGAGGCGTTTGGTCTCGTGGTGCTGGTGGTGTTTTTGTTCTTAGGCGATTGGCGGGCAGCTTTGGTGCCCAGCGTCGTGGTGCCGATTGCGCTGATCGGCACCTTTGCTTTTCTATTGGCCTTCGGGTTTTCAGCCAACACGGTCACGCTGCTGGCCATGGTGGTGGCCACGGGCATTGTCGTCGATGACGCGATCGTGGTGGTGGAGAATGTCGAGCGCGTGATGGCCGAGCGGCCCGAGCTTTCCAACCGCGAAGCGACAAAACTGGCAATGACCCAGATCACCGCGCCGATCATCGCGATCTCGCTGGTCTTGCTGTCGGTGTTCGTGCCCATCGCGTTCATCCCCGGGCTCTCGGGGCTTTTGTTTCAGCAATTCGCG
>JAQNCU010000259.1 GCA_029077775.1 Acidocella sp.
TGGTCGAAGCCGTCGCGGAGACTATCTGATGTATTCTCGCGCCAAAATTTTGTCATCTACTGGTCATAAATTTACCCGCCAGCCCGCGAATGATGTTAGAGTAGCGTTAACAGGGGGTTTGGTATGGATAACGGTGACTACAACCGTAAGCTCGATGAACTCGATTATCTGTTCAATGACGACGACGCACCGCTGGAGCCCTCGCGGCTGTGGATGCTGCTGGCAGAGCTTGTCCGCCACGACCAGAACCCGCCGGGCGAGACCAAAGCGACCTCATAATCGACCGCGCGGCGCCTGGGTTTGCGCCGCCGCCTGGAGGTCCGGGCCGGAATCGAACCGGCATACGCGGATTTGCAGTCCGCTACATCACCACTCTGCCACCGGACCATCGGCGTTTGATGTGTATATCATTGGCCGCGTCCCGGCGGTCAAGCCGTGTGTGCCGCCCTGGGGCGCGCGGTTGAGTTCCACTCCACCCAGTCGCTATAACCGACAAGCTCAGGCGCGAAGGAAGATACGCATGACAGACCAGCCCGCCAACCGTTCCGCCCGCGACCCTATGGTCCTCACCCCCCGCGACCCTATGGTCCTCACCCCCCGCGACCATATGGTCGACAGCCAAATCCGCCCCAACCAGGTGAATGACAGCAGGGTGATTGCCGCCATGCGCAATCTGGACCGTGCGCATTTCGCCCCGCCCGGCGCGCTTGCCTATGCCGATGCCGATATTGCCCTTGGGGCTGGCCGCTTCCTGCTTGCCCCGATGGTCACCGCCCGGCTGGCCCAGGCCGTGCTGGCCACATCGCCCGCCACAATCCTCGTCATCGGCGCGGGCAGCGGGTATCTCGCCTCGGTCCTCGCCGCCTGTGGCCCGCATGTCACCGCGCTTGATGACGAAACCGCCACGCCCAGCCGCGCCCAGGGTGCGGATATCGTCACAGGCCCGCTTACCCTCGGCTGGCCCGCCGCCGGGCCCTATGAGGCCATCGTTATCGAGGGTGCGGTACCTGCGATTCCCGCCAGCCTTGCGGGCCAGCTTGCCCCCGGCGGACGGGTCGTCACCATCCTCGCTGACGGGCCGCATAATGGCGATATCGGCCGCGCCGTGGCTGCCGTGCCGTCAAAGGGCGGCTTTGCCTTATTGACCTTGTTTGACTGCACGGCACGTATTCTGCCCGCGTTTGAACAGGCCCCGGCGTTCCAATTTTAGGCTCCTGGCCCGGTTTTCCACGAATTTTATCTCAATCGACATGACAGGATCCCCGATGGCGCGTTTTCGTATCTCCGCGCGGTATGGCGCATTGTTCGGTCTGGCCCTCGGCAGTTTTGTGCCCGCCGCCGCCCTTGCCGCCCCGCCGACAACACTCACCCAGGCACTGGCCGAGGCCTATGCCAATAATGCCACGTTGCAACAGCAGCGCGCCAGCCTGCGCGTGACCGATGAACAGGTACCCACCGCCTTGTCCGGCTGGCGCCCCACCGTGCAGATCACCGGGACCGCCGGGCACATCTCGGGAACGGAGAGCCTGCCAGCCACGGTATTCGACCCGAACACCCAGTCCAATGTGCGGGTGAAACAGAAACTCTCGCAAAGCCGGAGTGAGGAGATTGGCCAGATCACGCTCACCCAGCCGATCTATTCCGGCGGCAAAATTATCGCCAGCACCCGGCAAGCCAAAAATAATGTCTACGCCGCCCGCGCCACTTTGCTCGCTACCGAGCAGACCGTGTTCCTGAATGTCGTGTCGGCCTATGTCACCGTCATATCCGACACTCATCTGCTCGCCCTCGACAAGAGCAATGAATCCGTTTTGTCGCAACAGCTCAACGCCACGAACGACCAGTTCAAAGTGGGGGAGATCACTGAAACCTCCGTGGCGCAGGCGCAGGCCTCGCTGGCGCAGGCGGCTGAGCAGGTTGAGGTTGCGAAGGGAAATCTGCAAATCGCGGATGAGAATTTCCGGCAATTGGTGGGTGAATATCCCGGCAATCTAGCACCGCCGCAGCCACTCGCTTTGCCTGTGGCATCGAAGGATGAGGCCGCGCGGGCCGCCACCGCCAACAACCCCAGCGTGGTTGCGGCCAAATTCACCAACGCCGCCGCGCGTGATGCGGTCGATGTCGCGTTTGCCGCCCTCATGCCGCAAATCAGCCTGCAAGCTTCGGCATTTTCTGAAAGCAACCCGTCAGGCCCCAACACCAACGTGAATGGCGGGCAGGTTCTGGGGCAATTGACCGTGCCGCTATACCAGGGCGGCAGCGAGTATGCCGCCATCCGCAGTGCCCGCGCCCAGCAACAGGAGAGCTTCGCCGGGATTTTAAACGCGCAGCGCACCGCTTATGCCCAGGCCACCCAGGCCTGGGAGGCGCTGGTCGCCGCCCGCGCCGCCATCATCTCCACCAACGCCGAGATCAAGGCCAACGCCATCGCCCTGGACGGGACCGAGCGTGAGGAGCTGGTTGGCACCCGCACCACGCTCGATGTGCTGAACGCCCAGCAATTGCTGCTGCAAGCGCAGGAGCAACAGGTGCAGAACATCGCCACGCTGGTGAACAATTCATATACTGTGGCGTCCGCCATCGGCCGCTTGACCGCAACCGACCTCGCTTTGCCGGTTGATCACTATGACGACCTGAAATATTACCGCGATGTCAAATATGCTGGGTTTGGCACGGGTGAGTCCGCCGATCAGAATGCCGGGATCACGCCTGATGGTGCCTTGCTCGGATCGGCAAATTCCGCCACCATCGCCGACGGGCCGCCAAGTCCGCCAGTACCTTAGAGCAATCTCTGTTCGCCTTGGCTCCCGGAAAATGCTTTAATTATATTTTGAGCCGCAATTCCACGCGGTCAGATGAAGACATTTGATCGGATTTTGCTCTAAAGGACCCAGCCATGAGCGACCATAACGAGGTTTCAAACAATTCCGGACCGGCCAGCAGCGCCGAACCCTCGATGGAAGAAATTCTGGCCTCGATCCGCCGAATTTTAAAAGAGGACGAAGCCGCTACCGACCCTGATACGCCGGAGGATGAAGGTATTCTGCGCCTCGACGCCTCAATGATCGCGACACCGGCCTACAACCAAACCGCGCCTGACCATTTTGAACCCGAACCCGAACCCGAATATGATCCCGAACCCGTCTATCAGCCAGCGGCCTATACAACCTCTGGTGGGCATGATGCAATCGACACCAGGCCTGAACCCGTGCATGAATCATTTTCGTCCGGCCCAGAGCCGGTAATTTTTCATCCACAGGAGCCGCAGTCGATGCAGGAAATCGTCCCCCCCCCGAACGGATTGGTCAGCGAGGATGCCGCCGGTGATGTCGCCCGGACCATCGGCTCGCTGATCAACAGCATCAGCCAGGACCGCAACGTCTCCGTCAGCCGTGGCGGCATTACCATCGAGGATATCGTGCGAGAGGAAATCCGCCCGGTGCTGAAGGCCTGGTTCGACACCCATCTGCCGAGCCTCGTCGAGCGTATCGTCCGCTCTGAAATCGCCCGCGTGGTCGAGCGTACCCAAATCTAACACAGGACTTCGCGTGCTGGACAAACATTTCACGCCGGGTCCCATCGAGGCCCGGCTCTACGAGGCTTGGGAAAATTCCGGCGCCTTCACCGCCGACCCCGCCCGTAATGCCGCCCCGTATACCATCATGATCCCGCCGCCCAACGTCACGGGCTCGCTGCATGTTGGTCACGCGCTTACCAATGTGTTGCAGGATATCTTGATCCGTTATCGCCGAATGCAGGGGCGCGATGTGCTTTGGCAGCCCGGCACCGACCATGCGGGCATCGCCACGCAAATGGTCGTGGAGCGTTTGCTCGACCACGAAAAAACCAGCCGTAAGGAAGTGGGGCGGGAGGCTTTTCTGGCCCGGGTCTGGCAATGGAAGGCGGAGTCCGGTGGCAACATCTCCCGCCAGCTCCGCCGCCTCGGCGCCAGCGCGGATTGGTCGCGTGAGCGTTTCACCATGGATGAGGGGCTCTGCGTTGCGGTGCGAGAGGTTTTCGTGCGCTTGCATGAGCAAGGGCTGATCTATCGCGACAAACGACTCGTGAACTGGGACCCGGCATTGCAAACCGCGATCTCCGACCTTGAGGTCGAGCCCCGGGACGTCAAGGGCCATATGTGGCATATTCGCTATCCGGTGGAAGGCGGCGGTGAGATCATCGTCGCCACCACAAGGCCTGAGACCATGCTGGGTGACTCTGCGGTGGCGGTTCACCCCGATGACGCGCGGTACACCGATCTCGTCGGCAGGCATGTTATTTTGCCGCTTACGGGGCGGCGTATTCCCATCATCGCCGATGAATATTCCGACCCTGAAAAGGGCACGGGTGCGGTCAAAATCACGCCCGCGCATGATTTTAATGATTTCGAGGTCGGCCGCCGCCATGATCTGCCAATGCCCTCGATCATGGACCGCCAGGGCCGGATCACGCTGACTGAACTCGGCGATCTGCCCGCCGTGGCGCAGGCCGTGCGCGCGCTGGAAGGCCAGGACCGTTTCGCCGCGCGGCAGGCCATCATCGTCGCCTTGGATGACATGGGTTTGCTGGCCGAGACCAAACCCCACCCCCACGCGGTGCCGCACGGGGATCGCTCGGGCGTGCCGATTGAACCATTGCTGACCGTGCAATGGTATTGCGATGCCAAAACCCTCGCGTGCCCGGCCATCAGCGCCGTTGAAACCGGGCGCGTGAACTTCATGCCGCAGCAATGGGAGAATACATTCTTCGCCTGG
>JAQNCU010000008.1 GCA_029077775.1 Acidocella sp.
GTCCATTGGCGATGGCCCTGGCCCCGGATGGCCATCTGCTGGTCGTCAACGGGCTTGACGGCCGGGTGGTCGAAATCGACCCTAAGACCGGCACGCAGATCGCGGCCAAATGGCTGGACCCCGACGAGGCCCAGACCCCGCCGGGCAGCGGCGACCTGTTCGGCATTGCCATGACCCCTGACGGCAAGGGAATTTATTACGTCGAGGACGATGTAAACACCCTGGAGCAGGCCCAATGAGCAATGAAGCACCCTCCCGCCGCCACTTCCTGGGTGGCACCGCCGCTGGATTGATAGGCACCGCCATTGAACCGGCGCGTGCACAGCTCGCCCCGTCTGACGCCCGGGCAGCACCGGCCCAGGCTGAACCATTTTACGGCCCGCACCAGGGCGGCATCCTCACGCCCATGCAGGATTCGCTCTATTTCGCGGCCTTCGACCTTTCCGCCACCACGCGCGCTGACCTGATCGCCTTGCTGAAAAGCTGGACAATCGCCGCCGCGCGGCTCACCGCCGGTCAGCCCGCCGAACCCGGACGGCAATCAACAGATGCCCCGCCGCTCGATACCGGCGAGGCATTGGGGCTTGACCCGTCGCGCCTGACGATCACCTTCGGCTTCGGGCCGGACATGTTCACGCTTAACGGCGCGGACCGTTACGGCCTTGGCGCCCAACGGCCCGCCGCGCTGGTTGATCTGCCACGCTTTGCGGGAGACGAGCTGGTGGCCGGACAATGCGGCGGCGCGCTGTGCATCCAGGCTTGCGCCAACGACCCGCAAATCGCCTTTCATGCCATCCGCCAACTTGCCCGTATCGGGTATGGTCAGGCCACCCTGAAATGGGTGCAGACCGGGTTTTCCACGGCGAATAAAACCAACGGCACCCCGCGCAATCTCATGGGTTTCAAAGACGGCACCATGAACCCGACCGCCGCCGCCGCACCGCCGATCGTGTGGGCGGGCGCTGAGGGCCCGGCCTGGATGGCGGGCGGCACGTACATGGTCACGCGGCGCATTCGCATTGCGCTTGAGCATTGGGACCGCATGAAAATCGCCTTTCAGGAACAAACTTTCGGCCGCCACAAAACCACCGGCGCACCGCTTGGCGGCACCAACGAGTTCGAACCCGCGAATTTCACCGCGACGGATGCAAATGGCGACTATATCATCCCCGAGACCGCCCATATCCGCCTCGCAGCACCGGTGAATAATGGCGGGGCTGCCATCCTGCGCCGTTCATATTCCTATAATGACGGCGCCAATTTCGTCGCCGAACGCTGGCCGCCCTGGCACCAGGGCATTGAGTATGATTCCGGGCTGTTCTTCCAGGCATTTCAGCAAGACCCACGGACCGGCTTTATTAAATTATTCGCGCGCATGTCGAAGATAGACGCCCTTAACCAATTCACCACACATGTGGGCAGCGCCGTCTTTGCGTGCCCGCCCGGCACGCGTGAAGGCGGATTTATCGGTCAGACATTATTCACCGCCGCTTAATCCCACCCGCCGCCGGAGCGTTTCATGAGACGATTGAGAACACGATGGCATACAGCCCACGCCATCATGCGTCACCTGACGGTCCTCTCTGCTGTCTTACCCATTCCGGCCCTGGCTTATGCCCAGCCCGCCGCCCTGGCCAATGCAGGCATAACCATTGGCCTTCAAGACAGCGAGACCTTGCTTGGGGCGGTTACCGGCGGGGTTAAACAGGGGGCCACGCTTCAGGGCACCGCCACCGCCACGCTCGACATCGACACCGCCAAAGCCTTCGCGCTGCCGGGCGGCACAATTCATATCAGCGCCCTGCAAATTCATGGTCGCAGCCTGAGCCCCTATTACCTTGCCGATTTACAAACCACCAATGGCTATGAAGCCGAGGATACCACGCGGCTATGGGAACTTTGGTATGATCAAAGCCTCCCCGGTGGCCGCGCCGATATCAAATTCGGCGCGCAAAGCATCGATAATGAATTCATTGTCAGCCAATATTCCGGCCTGTTCGTGAACACCATGGCGGGCTGGCCCATGCTCCCCTCGGCGGATTTATACGGCGGTGGCCCGGCCTATCCGCTCGCCGCCCTTGGGATTAGGTTGCGTGCGGCAATGAGCAGCCACGCCACCGCCCTTATCGGCGTGTTCGACGATAATCCCGGCGGCGGGATGTTCACCGACGATGCCCAGACGCTCGACGAAAATGGCACGCGTTTCAACCTCAACACCGGCGCGCTGTTTATTGCCGAGTTGCAGGTCACCGCCACCCCGTTTGCCCACCTGCCCGGCACTTACAAAGCCGGGCTGTGGTATGATACCGCGACGTTTCCCGATCAGCGTTTTGGTAACGCCCTGCCGCATCACGGCAATGTCAGCCTTTATGGCGTCATCGACCAGACCATCTGGCGATCCGCCACAGATACCGCGCGTAAGCTCAATTTTTTTGCCCGCGTCATGGCCGCGCCCGCTGCCCAGAACCTGATCGATAGGAGTATCAATGGCGGGCTCACATTGGCTTCGCCGCTGCCAGGGCGAGATTCCGACCAGGCCGGGCTGGATATCGGCATCGCCCATGTGAGTGCGGGCAACGCCGAGGCCTTGTTCGAACTCACCTATCAGGCCCAGGCAACGCCCTGGCTGGTTCTGCAACCCGATCTGCAATTTATTATCAATCCCGGTGCTGGCATCCCCGACCCCGCAGACCCGGCGCACCGCCTGTCCGATGAGATCATCGCTGGCATCCGCAGCACGGTTACGTTTTGAGGATGACCCTTAACTGTTCAAGCACGCCGCCCGCATGCGGCGCGAAGCTGCCGTTAAACACCGCCGAACCGATGGTGAACGCATCCGCCCCGGCGGCGGCCAAGGCGTTGATGCGCGCCCTGCTGTCGACGCCACCGGCACAGATCAGTCGGCCATGGTCTGCGCAGCCGCGCCGCGCCGCGCGGGTGAGAGCCAGCGGGTCAGCCGTGCGGGCGCGATAGGCAAGCAGATCCACGCCAGCGCAACCCTGGCTGACAAAGGCGGCGGAATGCGCCTCGATCAAGGCATCATCACCATCGAGCTGCGTGGGGTGGCCGACGGGAATACCGGGGAACGGGTAATATTCGATCCCCGTGCCCCGCAAAATCGCCAACGTCTCGGAGACCAGCGTGCCGCCAAGCAGGCAATCCACCCCGAGCGCAACGCCCATATGCGCCGAGGCACGCATGGCCCCAGACGATGTCGCGACGACTTCGAGGTAGCTCATGGCACCCTGGGCTTTGATCCTGCGCGTGAGCGCCTGCATGGTGGCGGCATCGACACCGATATCTTTAAACCCGACATGGCGAAGGCCAAGCGGGGCGACAAGCGAGAGGGTGTCCAGGCAATCAGGTATTGTCTGGTCCTGATTGGTCAACATAAAAATGAAATCCATAAAATGCCTTTTATAAGCCGATTTTTTGTCTCACTGCGAGGCAGTTGCGGCAATAACCGGGACGGTGTTTTTTTGACCCTTTTTCATGAACCGGCGTTCCACGCCGTGATGCAGGGCGGCGGCGGCGATCAATGACAGACCGACACTGGCGGGGAGCCAGAAAAGCGTGAACCCTGTGGCACCGCGCGACAATGGCGCGATCAGCAAAGCGAGGCCGCGCTGAACGGGCTCGTTGATGAGATAGAGCGGATAAGAGATGGCACCAAGATATTGCAGCACCTTGTGGTCTAGCAGCGCGCCGGATTTATGCATTTGGGCGAACAAAATGGCACACCAAATGAGGGGGATGAGCATTTTATCCGGATTTGCCGATACCATGGCATCCAACAGGCCACCCAACAGACAAGTTGCGAAAATAACACGGCCATGGCCACGAAACAAAGCCGCACTCGCCATGCCGAGCCCGAAATCGGCGGCGGCATCGGGCAGGAAGGCGCGGCTGAACTGCCACCAGGGCGGCAGCGTAATGGCGTGATAGGCAAGCGCCAAGGCCGTGAGCCCAAGAGCAGCGACCCCGAGACGCCGAGGGGCCACCAACCCGATCAACACATAAAACTGCCACTCGGTCGAAAGGCTCCAGGCTGGCCCGAGCAACGTAACATAGGCAAAGGGCAGCGCCCCCTGGGGGATAATCCCCTGGGCCAGGACCAGATGCGCGCAGATATGCCAGAACACGGCTTGGGGTAGCCCAGACTCCATGATGTATCGGGCGGTAGGTGACGCCCAGCGCAGGGTTGGCAGCGGGTCTCCACACATCAGGAGCAGCATGGCGAGGCACAGCGCCACAAAATAGGTTGGCAGCAACCGGGAAGCGCGCGCAACGATAAAGGGGGCAAACCGGCCCTGAAACCGGGCCACCGAGGCGGAGATAACCATACCGCTCAAGCAAAAAAACAAATCCACGGCGGCCTCACCATGGCTGAACAAGCCAGATACCCAACCAGGGATATCGGTGAAGGGCAAGGCATGGCCGAGCATGACATAAACGGCGAGAACGCCGCGCAAACCGTCAAGCCGGGATTGTCGTTTCATGATCACAACGTAATCAGGGAATATCCACCTCGTCAAAATGACCCGACGGATACGCCTGGGCGCAACTTGCGCCATTCGGTGCGACAGGGCCTAATAAAAATTATGCTTTGCAGGTCGCTGTTCCGTGCGCAGATACCGGCGCACGAATATAGCACCGGATGACATTCCATGGGAGCGAATTGATGCCATCATCGGGGGAAATTCTGGCGCGGCTGGTCGGCTTCAACACGGTGAGCCGGGAGCCTAATGAGGAACTGATCCGCTATGTCGCGGGCGATCTGCGCAATGTCGGCTGGGGCGTAAGGGCATTGCCGGGCAGGCATCCTGGCAAATTTAACATGCTGGCCAGCATCGGTCCGGCTGGCGGCGATGGCATTATCTTGTCAGGCCACAGCGATGTGGTGCCTACGGATGGCCAGACATGGGCGACAGATCCCTTCACGCTCACCCGGCGCGGTGCCAAACTTTACGGTCGTGGCGCTGTCGACATGAAGGGGTTCATCGCCTGCGCCCTGGCGCTGGCCACCCGAATACCCGGCAGGACGTTGAAACAACCACTGCACATCGCCCTGTCTCACGACGAGGAAATTGGCTGCGTCGGTGTGCGGACCATGCTGACAACGCTGGCGCAAGAGGGCTTTGCCGCCAGAGGCTGTATCATTGGGGAACCGACCGGGCTGCGCGTGGCATGCGGGCATAAGGGAAAAATCTCCGGGTGCATCTGCTGCCGGGGGCAGGCGGCGCATTCCGCAAACCCGGCGCTAGGCTGCAACGCGATCTATCTGGCGGCGGGAATGATCGGTGAACTTCGCGACCTGCAAACATGGCTACGCGACCATGGCGCGCATGATGCCGCCTATGCGGTGCCTTACAGTACGGTGCATGTGGGCACCATCAAAGGTGGGACCGTTTTGAACGTCGTCCCGGAATCCTGCGATTTTTCCTTTGAACTTCGGCTTCTGCCGGGCGATGACCCGCATTTTCTGCTGCGGCGGCTTGAAGATGCGGCGATGCGTATTTCAGCCCCTGAGACGGTGGCAGGCCACCACGCCAGCATCGAGATCAATGAACAAAATCGCTATCCGGGGTTAGACACCGCACCCGATGCCGGGGTTGCCGCACTGGCGGGAATGGCAAGCGGCCATGCCGGCGCCATCAAGATCGATTTCGGGTCAGAGGCCGGTTTGTTTTCAGAACAGCTGAGGATCGACAGCATTGTTTGCGGCCCTGGCATGATCGACCGGGCACACAAACCTGACGAGTTCATAACCCAGGACGAACTCGATCACTGTGATTCGTTCCTCGACCGAATTGCCGCGACGTTGGTTTAAAACTAGACCGTCCCGGGTAGCTTTTTGTTCTCAAGCAAAGCGCAGCATAATTCAAGAAAGGCTTTGACGGTGGGAGAGCGACGCAGGTCGCGCAATGTGGCGATGCCATATGAAAGCGGTTTGAGCGACGATTCGAGGTTGAGGTATGACAGCTTGCGGCCATCCAATGAAGATTGATTTTTTGGGCGGATATTGGCGATGCTATAACCCTCGCCGCGCGCCACCAGGCTGCGAATGACATCGAAATGTGAATACCGGCCCGATATTTGCGGTGTGGTTCCCGCCTGCCGGAATAAAGCGAGGAAATAATCCCGGCTGAGGGGGAGATCGAGCAGAATGAAAGGTTCTGATGCCAGCTCATCCAGCCGGATGGAATGTTTCCGAGCCAGTTTATGATTGCTGGCGACGTAAGCGTAAGGCGGCAAAGGCGCGAGAGCGGTAAATTCCATATCAGCCGGGATGCTCAGGTCATAGGTCAGCACCAAACCAATATGCCCTTCGCGCAATCGCTCGAACAATTCGGGCTGATTTCCCGCCAGTGCGTTGATGCGCGCATTGGGGTGGCGATTTTTAAAAATATGTAAAAGCTCAGGTATCACCAACGGAAACAATGTGGCGAGACAGCCGATATCAAGCGTTCCACCAATGCGCGTTGAAATCTCCGAGGCGGCATTTTGCAGTTCATCGGCTTGCAGCAGCAGCACCTTCGCCTCACGCAGAAACCTCATCCCATCACTGGTGAGCGAAAGCCCCTGCGCATGATGGCGGATGAAAAGCTGGATACCGAAATTTGCCTCCAGAACCGAGATCGCCGCCGAGATCGATGGCTGCGAGATGTTCACCCGTTCAGACGCCAGGGTGATGCTGCCTGTCTCCGCCGCCGCGACAAAATATGAAAGTTGCTTCAAGGTAAACCGCATGCCTCAGCTTTGCCTATTCAACAGCCAAGAATCAAATGTTTTTCAAAGCTTGGCAAATATGCTGAACTATATGGATGGGAGGTTTGGAATGACGTTTTCCGTGGCGGCGCGTTGTGAGCGTACGGGCCAATTCGCTGTCGCCGTTGCCTCGTCATCACCAGCCGTGGCGGCCCGCTGCGCCCACGCGCAGGCAGAATTGGGCGCTGTGACCACGCAGAACATTACAGACCCAAGGCTCGGCCCCACAGCGCTCAAACTGATGGCACGCGGCCTGGACGCTGAGGCGGCGTGTGCGCGTTTACAAATCGAGGCGAGCTTCCCAGCCTATCGGCAATTCATTTTGATCGACAAACAGGGCAACACAGCCGCATTTTCCGGGGCGCGGAGCCTGGGCATTTACGGCCACGCGCAAGGGCGCGACGTGGTATCCGCAGGCAATTTATTATCCCGCCCGGATATCCCAGACGCCATCATCGCCAGCTTTATGACCAGTGATGCCGCAAGCCAACTTGGTGCGCGGGTTTTACTGGCAATGCGCGCCGGGTTGCTGGCCGGGGGAGAGGCCGGACCGATCCGCTCCGCTGGGCTGATCCTCGTGGACCGTGAAGCCTGGCCGCTCGCGGATTTGCGGGTGGACTGGCACGATACACCGTTGAATGAGCTCATTGCCCTGTGGGCATTATGGGAACCGCAAATGCATGATTACGTCATCCGCGCGATTGACCCGTCATCAGCGCCGACGTTCGGCGTGCCCGGAGATTTATGACTTCACGCTGAGGGCAATTCAGCGATCACATCAATTTCGACCAACCATTCCGGCCGGGCCAACGCAACCACGACAAGGCCGGTAAACACCGGAAAAACGCCACGCAGCCACTTGCCCGCGACTTTATAGACAGGCTCGCGATAACGAATATCTGTAAGGTAAACCGTCACCTTGCAGATATGTTCCAGCGTTGCTCCGGCCTCCCGCAGCAACAGGTCGATATTCTGCATCACCCGCTCCGCCTGCGCTGTTGGGTCGCCAACGCCAATATTCACGCGCGTGTCCAAATCCTGGGCGACCTGCCCGCGCAGATAGATTGTGTTACCCGCGATCACCGCCTGGCATAAATCATTGTCGAGATTTTGTTCAGGATAGGTATCGCGGGTGTTGAAACATCTTAATCTTTTATGCTGCATGATCGGTCGCCGTTCATTCCGCAGCGCGGGCAAACGCCGAGGCACCGCCAGGAACCCGCGCTGAGAGACCCGCGGATTTATGGACAATCCGCAAGCTCTCCTCCCAATCGAAGTTACGATAAACCGCCGCCAGATGGGCGAATGGCGCTGATTGCGCGAAAAGCTGAAATGTAAGCCTGTGTCCTGCATAATCTGAGTTCACCAGATCCCGTGCAAAGGCCAGCAGACGGCGGCGGTCATCGGCCTGCCATTCATCATTGATGGTGTAGAATTTATCCAGCCACGGTGCTGTCTCGGGGTCTCGGAACGACGCCGCATCTGGTGTTACGCAGATTTGCCCGCCACAAAGCTCACGGGTCAGATGCATCATCTCATGCAGATGAGAACAGGCATGAACGCGGCCTGTGTATAACAAAGATTGGTTCGGCATCATCAACCCACCTGGGCTGCGTTCGGCCATGGTAATGGAAGCCGTCAAATGCGCGTTGATCCCCTCACGATAACAGGCAAGGGCGCTCAGTTTTTCCTGCACCGCCTGCTGCTTGTCCAACCCGGTCTGCCGGGCATTGAACAATGCCGCACCGATCATCATGTCCGCGAATTTTAAATTCCGTTGGACAAACGCAAAGGCACTGTACCGATGCAATGTGGACCGAATGAATGTGGCCGCCTTCGTGTGCCGGTAGAATAACACATTTTCCCAGGGGATCAGGACATTATCAAAAATGACCAGCGTATCCACCTCGTCGAATTTGTTCGAGAGCGGATAATCCTCGGCCGGTGCGCGGCCCGCAAAGCCTGTGCGGCAGATGAATTTAAGGTTTGGCGAGCCCAGATCACAGATAAACCCGACAGCATAATCTGAGAGTTCGGAATCCCCCCAATTGGCGATGGTCGGTTTGGTGAACGCCTGGTTGGCATAAGCCGCCGCTGTCTCGTATTTCGCGCCACGGACGATAATCCCCGCATCGGTCTCCCGCACCACATGCAGCAGCATGTCCGGGTCTTGGTCCCGCGGTTTTTTGCTCCGGTCGCCTTTGGGGTCGGTGTTGGCGGAAACATGGAACGGGTCATTGCGCAACGCCATCTCGATATGGCGCCTGATATTCTCAGAGAATTGCGGATTAACCTCGTTCAAAACATCCTGGCCGTCATAAAGCGACCACATCTCTCCCACCGTCTCATCGCCGACACGGGTGACAATACCGCCGACTTCATCGAGCATCGCATCGGTCGCCGCGCGCTTTTGTTCCCAATCAGCGCGGGTGAAGGGAAGCTTTGAGCCGACAGCACAGAAATTCCCGAGATCGTCGCGATAGGACATGACAGGCGCGAATGCGGCTTCATGTTGCATGTCGTAAATGCGGGCCCGGATATCAACCAAAGGCTTGAACATCGGATGCGTGGTGACATCCGTCACACGGTCTCCGTTAACCCAGACCTGACGGCCATCACGTATTGAATCCTTGTACTGCTGCCCAGTGCGGATCATCGGCGAAACCTTTCATTCAACCACATAAACATGACCGAATTTGGCGAAAAATCCTAAACGGGAGTCGCACAGCCCTGGTTTGGTTTTTCTGAGGTTTCTGGTCCTTATTGCGCCAGCACCATCGCGGCCTTCACCAGCGCGCCATCAGCCGCGCTCATTTCATGCAAAATGGTAAAATGATCGGCGCCCTCAACCGCCAACAGAGAGCCTGGCGCACCCGCCTTGGCCCGCAGCGCAAAGAAATTCCGGCTGTCATCCACCAGAGCCGGCAACTCCGCTGTGCCATAGGCCACGCAAAGCGGTTTTGGATCAACTGGCAGACGGAGCGGCGAGAGCGTTTCGACCTCCTGCTGTGTCAGCTTGAGCTTTTCATTCAGATAGGTGTCGGCCACTGGCGCCAGTTCATAAACGCCTGAAATTACCAGCCCCGCATGCACCAAAGGGTGATCCAGCATCAGCGCCGCAAGCTGGGCACCGGCAGACCATCCCGAGATCACGATCTTGCCAGAAACGCCATGCGCGTGGCGATGCACGGCAAACCAGTCCAGGGCCGATTTTATCTCATGCACAATCTGTGTGAGCGATACCGCCGGGGCGAGGGAATATCCCGGCATGGCCACGGCCCAGCCCTGTGCCGTCAATCCTTGGGCGAACACCGCGAAATCCTCACGCCGGTTCATCTGCCAATACCCGCCATGGATGAAAATCAGGCAGGGCGCATTCTGGTCCGTGCCAGGGTAGATATCGAAGGCCAGCCGTGACGCGTCACCATAGGCGAGATCGAGGTGCCCCGCATGCGCCGCGCGGAAAGCCGCCGAGCCTTCATTGCGGGCGCGGATAAGCGCTGGCGCGTTGGCCACGGCGGCGGCGTTGTTATAGGCCGCGTCCCGTGCCGCCTGTCCCAGAGACGCCCAATTCACGCGGTTCAGATCACGCCGCCTGCCGCGCCATGGCGGGCGGCACGAGCGCGCTGGTGGCTTTATGAAACACGCCGTCCTTTAAGCAAAAATCTGGATGGATCAAACATGAGGCGGTCTCGGACACGCCGCTATTATCCGCGAGTTCAAATGCGCCGCGCAACATGTCCACCACCGAAATATCCGCCGCCCGACCAGGTGCCAGCGTGCCCATCTGCCCGGTCATCCCCAGCATCCGTGCGGGGTTGCTGGTCACACTGGCCACCACATCCGGCAGGCTGACACCCAGATGGAGCATCTTGCTCATCGCGTTGGTGAGGTTGAACGGGGCCACCCCAAAAAACGGGTTTTCCACGATATCCACGCTCGCATTGGGGATTTTGACGTTGTAGCCATGCATATCCGCACCCAAGGTATAGGGTGTGATCCCCGCAGCAATGACCTGGCGTGCCATCTCGAAGCTGAAATGCGAGCCATGCCCTACATCCACGGTCACGCCCCGCGCCAGCGCCGCCCAGACAATAGGGTGAACATCGCCGGTCTGCATCGAGATGAACCCGCCCGGATGTCGCGTAAAAGGGTGCGCCAGCACATCGCCTTCATCCATCAAGGGTACAAGTTCACGCACCAGGTCATCCGGGTCGATATGCGTACCCGCCTTCTCGGGCCAAAGCTGGCCGAGATGGATATAAAGCGGCAGCCCGCAGCCACGGGCGATCTCCTTGCCCAAACGGATCACGTCGAGCCCCCAACGGGATGCCCCGCCGATCTCGGCATGGGCTTTGATACCGCGCACCAGATCGGGGTTTTCCCGTGCCACACGCACAGTGTGGGCAACATTTACCTGCGCTGGCCCATATAATTCAGGGTAATAATGGCCTTCCAGCCCGCCGACGAGATAGGCCGAGATAAAACATAAAACATTGGTCGCTGCTGGCTCGGCGATGAAAGCCCGGAAACCCGGAAGGGTCATGCAGCTTGGCCCGCCTTGGTCCACCACCGTTGTCACGCCCGATTTCACCCCGACAAGATCAGCATTCAAACCAAATTTGCCCGTGACGTGCTGATAGATATGACCGTGCGTATCAATCATGCCGGGCAACACAATCTTGCCCGTGACATCAAGCCAAACCGCGGCCGCCTCACGCGGTAGATTTGTCTCAATCGCCGCGATCTTGCCGTCGATGATGCCGATGTCGAAATCGCCGTCACGCGCCGCCATGGGGTCGATCACGTGTCCGCCATGAAGAACCGTGTCAAATTGCATCCGCGCTGGTCCCCGTTTTGTTTCTCGCAAGACATTATTTATGCCTTGCTGGAATAACGACAATATCTATAAGGAGCTGATGATACAGGTGCAAGCGGATTTGGTCCGCGAAAAATCCGGGGTTGGCGCGTCGGTTTTGCGCAAGGAGGATGACCGTTACATGCGCGGCCAGGGTGAGTTTATCGCCGATATAAAACGCCCCGCAATGCAGGAATTAGCCTTTGTCCGTAGCCCGGTTGCCCACGCTTTCATTCGTGGGGTCAAAAAACCCGCTGGCTACGAGGACCGCGTGTTCATTGCCGCTGATCTCGTCGGTGTCTCACCGATCACGGCAATCTCCGCTCTGCCCGGTTTTAAACGATCATCGCAGCCGATCCTCGCTACCGATAAAATTTGCCATGTGGGGGAGCCAATCGCCGTGTGTGTCGCGCAAACGCGCGCTGAGGCCGAGGATATCGCGGCCCTGGTGGAACTGGACCTTGAAGAATTACCCGCGATCGTGGATATGCGCGCCGCCTTACAGCCGGGAAGCCTCCTGGTGCACGAGCCCTGGGGCGATAATGTGTTCCTTGAAACCAGCGTTGATCACGGCTTTGCCGCCGCCGCGTCTGGCGCGCCGATCATCATCTCGAAGCATTTGCGCACAGCCCGGCAATGCATGTCGCCCATGGAAGGGCGCGGCGTGGTCGCCATGTGGGAGCCACGGCTTGAGCAGCTTGTTCTGCACACCTCAACACAGATGCCCCACATTGTACGCAGCGGGCTCAGCGAATGTCTTGGTCTCCCCGAAGACATGGTAAGGATCATCGCCCCGGATGTCGGTGGCGGGTTTGGCTATAAGGGGATTTTGCTGGGTGAGGAGGTTTGTGCCGGGTATCTTGCCCGCCATCTCGGCCATCCTGTTCGCTGGATCGAGGACCGGCGTGAACAACTGACCGGCAACGCCAATTGCCGCGAGCATGATTACGAACTCACAGCCTATGCGGATCATGATGGTATGTTGCTGGCGCTTGATGCCCGCGCCATCGTGGATGCGGGCGCGTATTCGCTCTACCCCTTCTCCGCCTGCCTGGAGGCCGCACAGATCGCCAGCATCCTGCCTGGCCCGTACCGGATGAATGGGTATCGCTGCATCACCTGGTCGGCAGCCACCAACAAGCCGGGGATTTTGCCCTATAGGGGCGTGGCGCGGGCCGGGGTGTGCTACGCCATGGAGGTGATCATGGATGCCATCGCGCAGGAAACGGGGCTGCCGCCTGAGGAGGTCCGTCTGCGCAACCTCGTCTTGCCGAGCATGATGCCCTTCGATAACATTACCAACAAACATTTTGACAGCGGCGATTACCCGGAAGCCTTGCGCCGTGCCCTGAACGCAATTGATATGCCCGCCTGGCGCGCGCGCCAGGCGGCGGCCACAGGTACGGTCAAAATCGGCATCGGGCTTGCCGTGTTCTGCGAACAGGGGGCGCATGGCACATCGGTTTATGCCGGATGGGGCATCCCGATGGTGCCTGGTTTTGAGCAGGCATCTGCCCGCCTGACCGCCGATGGCGGGCTGGAATTGCGGGTTGGCATCCAATCCCACGGGCAAGGGCTGGAGACCACGCTTGCCCAGGTGGCGCATGAAAGTCTCGGCCTGCCGATTGAGCGGATCAAAATCACCCACGGTGATACGGGGCTGACCCCTTACAGCACGGGCACCTGGGGGTCGCGCTGCATGGTGATGGCGGGCGGCGCCGTTGCCACCGCCTGCCAGGACTTGGCGGCGCGCATCGCCCCCATCGGCGCGCATCTGCTACAGGTTGCCACTGACGACGTGACGGTGGCGCACGGTTATGTTAGCACCGGCTCCAGACATGTCAGCATCGCAGAAGTTGCGCGCACCTGGTATCGGCGGCCACAGGATTTGCCCGATGGCATCGCCCATGGCGGGCTGGAGGTTACCGCCGGGTACAAGGCAAAGCGCGATAGCGGCACGTTCAGCTATGCCGCCCATGCCGCGGTGGTTTCGGTGGATACCGAGACCGGCGATATCGCCCTGCTCGATTACGCGATCTGCGAGGATGGCGGCACGCTGGTGAACCCGATGATCGTCGATGGCCAGCTGATCGGCGGTATCGCCCAGGGCATCGGCACCGCGTTGTATGAAGCGATGCGCTTCGATGATAACGGCCAGCCCTCGGCCTCTACCCTGGCGGATTATACCCTGCCGGGGGCCACTGAAATGCCCCGGCTGCGGATTGAACATATGGCAACGCCCTCGCCCTATACGGTGTTCGGGCAAAAGGGCATTGGCGAGGGTGGAGCGATCGGACCGCCCGCGGCCATCGCCAATGCCGTGAACGACGCGCTTCGGCCCTTGGGCGTTGAACTCTCAGCACTGCCGATCACGCCGCATATGGTTATGTCCGCGCTGCTCCGGGCGCGGCGGGACACCGCATGAAACCGGCTCCCTTCACATGGTCAGCAGCCCCGACATTGGATGCCGCTTGCGGCACCATGCGGGCGGGCGGGCGGGCCATCGCGGGTGGCCAGTCACTCGGCCCGATGTTGAATTTGCGGATCGCGCAGCCTGACAGGCTGGTGAGCATCGCGCGGATTTCGGCGTTGTGCGGCGTGTCCGAGACTGCGGACGATGTAACCATCGGCGCCTGCGTTACCCATGCGCAGATCGAGGACGGGCAGGCCCCCGATATCGGGCAGGACATTCTGCCCAGGGTGGCGGCCAACATCGCCTATCGCGCCGTGCGCAACCGGGGCACCATTGGTGGCAGCCTGTGCCACGCAGACCCGGCGGCGGATTGGGTCACGGTTCTTCTCGCCCTCGGCGCGCAGGCGCTTACCCACGCACCATCCGGCAGCCGCATCATAGCCTTGGATGGATTTTTCACAGGCGCCTTTCGTACAAATCTCACCCCCGGCGAGGTCTTGCACGCCATCCGCATCCCCCGGCTGACACCAGACGCCAGGTTTGGATATTATAAAATCTGCCGCAAACCCGGCGAGTTCGCCCATGCCATGGCGGCAGTCTTTATCAGCAAAAACATCGCACGGGTGGTGATCGGCGCGCTTGGCACCATCCCGCTGGTTTTGATGGGCGCCGAGGCCACGCCAGATGGTGTTGAGCCCGCATTCCGTAGCCGTACAACCATGCTCGATGAGGTAACGCAGCATATGCAGTTGACCGCCGTGAAACGCGCCTTTGCGCGGGCCGCCGCATGAGCGACATGGGCTTCACCGTAAATGGAAAACAAGATGTGCACATGCCACCCGCGCGGATGCATCTGGCGGATTATCTGCGCGAAACGCTGCATTTGACCGGTACACATATCGGCTGCGAACACGGCGTTTGCGGGGCCTGCACCTTGCTGGTGGATGGCGAGCCCGTTCGCAGTTGCATCATGTTCGCAACAGCCTGCGAAGGGCGCGATATCCGCAGCATCGAGGGGCTGGAAACAGACAAGGTGACCATTGCGCTGCGCGCTGCCTTTACATCCGCCCATGCGCTGCAATGCGGCTACTGCACGCCGGGGATGCTGGTCACCGCGCGCGACATTATCCTGCGGCTGCCAGATGCGGACGATGCCCGCATCCGGCTGGAACTCGCGGGGAATCTTTGCCGCTGCACGGGCTATGAGGGGATCGTTCGGGCCATTCGGGTCGTGCTTGATGCAAAATTGGATATAGCGCCGCCGCAGCGCCGAATGGTGCCTGTGGCGCTGCCCGCAGCGGCCGTTACGCCGTTATCACCCGGCTTCCCGGGGGGTCAGGCGCCCATCGAGTCTTTGGAAAAACCGAAAAGCTCGAAATTGGCGGCAAAAAAGGGGTCTGGGCTTGTCCAGCACTTACGCATTACCGCGCCCCGCGATGTGCTTTGGCAAGCAATGCAAGACCCGGTTCTGGTCGCCAGTTGCATCCCCGGTGCCGCGATCACCAGCCGCGATGGCGACCGCATCACCGGCGAGATGGCCGTGGCCCTTGGCCCCATCGAGGGCAAATTCATAGGTTTTGCCGTTATCACCTATGGTGATTTCGCAGGCACAATCAGCGGCGAGGGTCAGGACCGCATCTCCAAAACCAGGCTCTCGGCGCAGGCTGATTTCACTGTGCGGCCTGTATCCACCATTGAATCGCTGCTTGAGCTGAACATTCAATACAGCCTGCGGGGCGCGCTCGCCCAATTCGCGCGGGGGGCTGTGGTGCAGGCCTTTGCCGATGAAATCAGCTCGATCGTCGCGCAAAACCTTCAGGCGAAACTGACCGGGGGGCAGCCAATTATGGCCGCGCCGCGCCTCAGCGCCATGCGATTATTTTGGGCTGTACTCTGGCGACGGTTTATTAACCGCCGAAAATAGCGCCGAGCAGACTTGGTTCAAAACAACAAGCCCTTACGCAGCATGCCGTGTACGCCTTTCTCGCCATTTACTGTCTGCGTGACGTGAAAATCCACAGCCAGTGAACAGGTTTTATAGGCTTCAATCTCTGTCATGCCGGTGCGGGCGGCAATGAACGCAATCATCTCGCGCAGCGCGATCCGCATGGCCTCATCCAGACTCTCATGCATGCCCATACTTAAAAAATGCGTCGGCGTTTCAGCGCGAGGCTGGGCGGCCTGTGAACCGCCAGCGCCACCCTTATGCAGAATGAAGGTGAGTGTTCCGGTCAAATCCATCTCCAGCGCCGTTACGCAGACCTCACCATCCCCCTGGCAACCATGGCCGTCACCCACGAGCACATTCGCGCCGGGGACAAACACCGGCAGAAACAGGCTGCTGCCCGCCACCAACTCCTTGTTATCAAGATTTCCACCATGACGGCGCGGTTCCTTGCTGGAAAGCGATTCGAATTCCGGCGCGGGAGCGACGCCGATAACGCCAAAAAATGGCGATAGCGGCAATGCTGGCCCCCATGGCAGGCGGGCCATGCGGGCTGGCTGGTCGACACGAATGTAAGAAACGTTCCAGTGCACATATTCAGCGGGCAATGTGCCCAGGGTCGGAAATACGCCGCACCAGCCCCAATCGGCTGCGGGCGCGATGGCGTCGATCCTGATCTCCAGCTTATCTCCCGGCATGGCACCCGCAACCGCGATCGGCCCGGTGAGAATATGCGGCCCGATCTGCGGCAATTTCGCGGCACGGATCGCCACCAGAGCGGGCGCGAGGGTGAATCCAGTTTCCGGCACCTCATCACCGCAATCACTCACCGTCTCCACCATCACCGTATCACCGGACGTAATGGTAAGTACGGGCGGAATATCCGCCGCGAAGATACCAAAACTGACAGTCTCCGGCGTGGCGGCGAGATGATGGATTGTCATGACTGAGCCCTTTTGGCGATGAAATCGGCCTGCCTGATGGCGAGCGCCACGATTGAAAGTGTGGGGTTACAGGCGCCGCCGCTGGCGAAGGCGCTGCCATCGGCAATAAACAGATTTTTCACCTCATGCGCTTCGCCGTTACGGTCCAGCACACCGTCCTCTGGCTTGGCACTCATGCGGTTGGACCCCAGATTATGGCTGGCCGGATAGGCTGGAGCCTCGATGGAGCGTGTGGCACCGGCGGCCTGGTGAATGGCGGTGAGCGTTTTGTACCCATGATTGCGCATCAGCAGATCATTCAGGTGGTCGTCATAATGCAAATTCGCCACAGGCACGCCGAAGGCGTCGGTTTCAGTCTCGCTCAGCGTCACGCGGTTACCGGGCTGGGGCATATCCTCGCCGGTCATGAAAATCCCCGCCATATTAGCGTATTGCGCGATCACATCGGCAAAATCCCGGCCCCACCAGCCGGGGTTAAGGAACGCCGCGGTGGTGGGCAGACCCATTGCGTTCAGCTCGATATAATATCCCCCCGCAAAGCCACGGGAGGGATCATGACGGGAGAAATCCGCGATCAACCCGCCCATAAGCTCGCCGCGATGCATGTTGACGGGATGCGGAAATATCGACCAGACCGTTTGGATGATATGGCGCAGGTAATGCCGCCCGACATGCCCGAACCCGTTTGCCAACCCGTCAGGATAACGGCCACTTGCAGAGTTCAACAACAGCCTTGGTGATTCAATGCAATTTCCCGCCACAACCACAACCGCCGCGGCCTGACGATGGGTTATACCGTTTGCATCGACATAGATCACGGCCTTCGCCGCGCCATTATTGTCGTGCTCAATGCCGGTCGCCCGGCAGCTCGCGCGTAGATCTAGCCTCCCGCTTTCAAGCGCCTTTGGAATTTCGACATTCAAGGTGGACCAGCGCGCACCGTGCTGATCCCCTGAGACAGAGAATCCGTCCTGGATGGTGGCGGGGCGGTTGTCATACGGGACGGTGTTTATGGCATGGCGCCCTGTCGAAATCTCCCGCAGCCCGAGCCGTTTGGCACCCCAATACATCACCTTGAAATTATTATTGGGTGGCATCGCGGGCAGACCATTCGTCCGGGTCACGCCCATTTTGCGTTCGGCCTGATCGTAATAGGGTTCAAGCTCAGCCAGGCTCAGCGGCCAATCGATCAGGCTGGTACCTGGTACATCGCCATACAGGCTGCGTGCCTGCATCTCAGCCTGTGTGAGCCGATATGTACAACCCGACCAATGCACTGTGGTGCCGCCGACAAGTTTACAATGCCAGGACGGCGCGTTTGGGTGGTCGCGCGCCACCCGCCAATTGCCTGAAGCGGTCCGCTTATCCAGCCAGGACAACATTTCATACGCAGCCCAATCATCGTTCACGAACTCTGCCGGGGTGATATGCCGTCCAGCTTCCAGTAATATGGTTTTTAATCCGCGCTGGCATAACTCATTCGCAAGTGTGCCGCCCCCAGCACCGGAACCGATGATAACAACCACATCATCCGCTGAAAATTCATATATAGGCGCCAGCATCGTCAAAGATCATTCGGCAGATCGGGCAACCAGTCCAGATCATTAAACCCCCGGCCGACATAGCCACCGAGATGGACCGAGGCACCCTGGTAGCCAAAGGCCGCCCAGACCTCGACATCATCGTACAAATACCGAACAGCCATGCGTTGTACGAACATAAATTCGGCGGTCTCCTGAAGCCGTTGCAACGCTTGAACACGGTAGGTTTCGGCAAGCGCGCCAAACGCCAACGGCCAACCGGAGACGATTGCCTCACAAAACCGGTCAATTGTCCCAGCTACCTCCGCCGCAGCTGCCAATCTGTCGAAATGTGAGACCGCACGGCGGTAGATTGAAATGTCCAGGCACTCATGCGGGCATAGCGTACGGATGACTGATACGAGTGTTTCAGCTTGGGCATGGGTAAGATTTTTCAAAACCTGCGCCCACTCTGGACCTTTCGGTATCGCGATGGCCGTAGGAAGCTTGGGATCCTTAAAGGCTGTAACGCGGCCATGGACAGTCTTCATGGTCTGGCGGCTTCCTTCGATCAAGATAAAGCCGTTTTGGCGAGGACGGCCAAAACGGCTTTACTGGAATATAAGCTCACTCCGCGGCGACAGCGGGTATCATCATTTTTGTCCGGTTTTTGGACACGAAATAGTAAACCGGACCGATAACCAAAAGACAAACGATCCAGGATATATCTGCACCGCCGAGCATTTTGGCGATTGGGCCTGTGTAAAGTGTCTGCGACATGAAGGGAACTTCAATCAGAAACCCCAGCGCGTAACAGATAACGGCAGGCCATTGGAACCGCCCATATATCCCACCATCGGATTTAACGAAGGACGCGATATCATAACTACCATGGTGAATGAGATAATAATCAACCAGATTGATCGCTGTCCAAGGCACCAACACGTACAACAAAATGTAGAGAAAGTTCATGTAATCAGTCAGGAAACTCGCCTGGCCGATGATTGCAATCGCGACGCACACAGCAGAGATAAGTATACTCGTTAAAATTCTAGCTTGTTTGCCGGGCATCCAATCAGTAGCGAAAGTCTGCACCAAAGTAAGCGCCGCCAGCACACCGCAATAGACGTTCAACGCCGTGGCACACGCCAAACCGAACGTGAAAATAACCACGATCGGCATGGCGAGCCCGGCAGAAGCGGTTGCAAAACCGGTGACAACATCACCATTACCAACAATCACACCGATCATTGCACCCAGGATCATTGGCAAGATGGAACCCAGCGATGTTCCCCAATAGGTCGCCCAGAAAGATGGTACAACACCTGTCGTTTCAGGCATGTACCTTGTATAATCAGACACATAAGGTGCAAACGATAATGTCCATAATGCCGCGAGGGTCAACGCGCCCATGAAATTCGGCCAAGTGAACGCCCCTGTTGTCATAAAATTTTTCGGCAGCCCGACATAGAACATCAATGTGACAAACACGGCAAGCAACGCCAGACCGGTAATGATTGAAACATATTTGCTGTATTCATGCAGCAAATCATAACCATAAACGGCGGCAATCAGGCTCACCACACCAACCGCGATGACACCTATATTTATGCTCACGCTATGCGCGACGACATGAATTGATTGTCCACCGAGGACGAGGTTAGAAGCGATAAACCCCGCATACATTAGGACAACGGCAACCACGACGACAACCGCGCCCATGGACCCGAATTGCCCGCGGGTCTGCACCATTTGCGGCACACCGAGTTGCGGGCCCTGCGCCGCGTGCAGCGCCATAAAGACCGTGCCGATTAAAACGCCGAGGATGAGTGCCAAAGACCCCTGCATAAAGCTCAGCCCGAACAGCGTGGTGGCGAGCGCACCTGTCACCACGGTCAGCAAATTCATATTTATCCCGAACCAGATTGTGAACAAATATGAAAATGTCCCGTGGCGTTTATCCTTCGGAATCGGCTGTATCGTATTGTGTTCGATGGCGGTAAGGGACGGCGAATCCATGATGTGTCTCCCGGACAGATGCCTGTCAGTTTCAATAAATTTTAGCGCCGTTTGATGACGATACCCCTGGTAGAACCACTGACCTGATTTGAAAAACGATTTTATTAGATTTTATACAAACGTAACCAGATACAGACGGCGGTCAACGCAAAAAATCCGTTCTTGAAGACCAAAATTTTTGAGCCCCGCGCCCAAATTGCAGGCTGAATCTCACCGCTGCGCGGCAAAACCACCACTCTCCTGATCATCCGCCCCATAACACGGGCGCTCCACCGCAATGGACTATCAGAGAGTTACAAGCGCACTCCCGTTGCCATCAAGCCCGCCCCCCACGACGCCCGAATGCGAGGCTGAAAAAGCCCCGGAACCCATATCTACGAAGCCCGCGCCATATTCGTTTGATCGTGCCCGATGCGCCGCCAACCGAAAAAGAATGCCGCAGTAAGACAAAGGGGGTGACTACGAAAGGTGAGCTTTTGCGGGGCTGTGGCGGAACGATTTCCTTGGGGCGCTGAGACGGATCCAGCACGCTCACAGCTTTTTCAGCCTCCAACCTGTTAGCTTCCGTCATAAAATCGGGATGAGCGTGGACATAATCTCTGAGCAAAGCGTGTAATGCCTCATGCTCCCTTGCGATAAAGACCAGAGGTGGCACGGGCAGCGGGTCAATAAATCGCATGACACGCTCGCTCAACCCCGGCACACCCGCTAGAATCGCGACATATGCCGTTGGGGTCCATAAGATCTGGTATCCCATAAAGTGCTGTATCACTCTGCCAATCCACTGACCCGCATATCTCCGGGCGTTGAATAGATTGTGAAAATGATCGCGCCAAAGCCTGATCTGCGTGTCTTCAATCTGCATGTTCGGATAAGCCAGCGCAGCATTATTCATCTGCGTGAGACACGCCATGATGTCGAACGTCAATCCGTCTACACGGGTACAAAAACGAACGATCTGCGTCATCTCGTTCGCCGTGAATTGTTGCCGTGGGTCTGACGCGGTCAGCCCGTGACAAATCTGACGAAAAGTCGAAAACATCATCTGGTTCAGTAACAGCGACCGATTTCCGTCACGGCCAACCTCGAATATCGTCCCCAAGGCGGGATAATCTATAACCCCCGCTTCAACCATTGCCGTGAAAAGGTGGACCAGACCTAAACTCCAGAAAAAATAATCGCCGACACCAAGTGTCCGCGCGGCTCGTGGCCAATGCTGGGGGTCGTAGTCATTTTCACGATAATAAACCAAAGGGCTATTTACAAGGACCGTCCGCGCACGCGCGCCCGCTTCAACCATCCAAGCGACATTGCTATAAATCTGAGATGTCTCGAGATAATGGAGCCCGCGCTCAAGTGACAATAGAGACCGCCGGATGATATGATTTGAAATCCCGGCAAAAGCAAAAGTACATCCGATCATCTGGATCAAATCTACCGTGTTACCCATCAGATCCGCCGCGTTCATGGGTATCAGCTGCATTGTCACAATCGTACCCTTGGGGTCGACCAGGGCGGGATTGAAGAAAAAATAATCGGCCTGGTCATCGCGCAGGCGCGCCAAATAGTCTTCAAAATTGCGGGTTACAGGAACATCATCATCGCCGAGAAACCACACAAACCGACCTGTGCAATATGCCAATGACCGCATGATATTTTCTTCTGCCGTGAGCAGAAACGCAGTGCGGTTGATCACCCTAAAATTCGTAGGTGCCACCGCCACCAGCATATCGAAGGTTCCATCTGTCGAACAATTATTTACGATGACGATCTCAACATCCCCGGGGTTTCCGACAGCGACGAGATCATCAAGCAGGAATATGAGTTTTTCAAGATGTTCCCGCCTGTTATAGGTCGGCACACAAATCGTGAGGAGCGGTATTTCAACCATGACGTTTTAGCTTTGGGGCGCCAGGCACTTTCATCATATTATGTGCTATCATCTTCTTTTCCAGGCCGCTTTTACACCCATAAATCGCACAAGTTTTCGCCGGACCTTGAAGCCTACACTAAGCACGCCCTCACGGCGAAAGGTCTCAATCGTGCGTCTTATCAGAAATATAAATGTCTCTATTCGAGGTTGCCAACGCACGCGCCACGCCATTGCACGCGGTGCCCCCCAGCGCAGCGAATCACGTTTCGCGCGGGATTGAGTAATGATAATAAAGTTCGAAAGCTGGTCCCAAAAATTATAATAATTTGATAAATACCGATCCCGTGCCAAATGAACCGTCGCTTTTGCGCGCGCGATTTCTGCGGCATCAGTGCCCCAGGCAAACCCGTCCATGCCCATCTCCTTCATCGCGATCGCTTCGGTCAGCCATTGATTGGGCAAAAAAACGGTGGGACACAAACAAAGTGCCGCTTCCAATGCCAATGCCGTATTTTCATACGTATAAAAAAGCTCCGACGACCGGAATAATTCCGCGATTTCTTCCGGGGTTTGTGAGTTTTCCTGCTCGCGCGTAATCTCCACACTGCCATCCGTGACGGATAAGGTTTCGCCGCCATGTACCAGCCGGTATTTCATGGCCCAAAAACAAGTGCCTTGTCGCTCACGGGGGCTCTCCGCCTTGAATATCGACGTATCCGATGCCGGGATGAACAATATCTGTTCCGCTGCACCCGCAGCCTCGGCCAGTACAGTAGAGTACCCGAACACAATCTCATCTTTCTTATAGCTCAAATCACCCGCCAAATGACCGGGAAAATTCAGAACATAGCGCACAATGGTGCGCCCACGAATCGGGTTCCCCGAAATTGTCTCTGGGTATACCAAAATCGGCGAAAGACCGCGCCGCAAATGACCGGCATTGATGTCAGACGTGATCACTGGCGTGAGCAAATCCGGGTTGGTGGCGCCATCTCGCGACCATCTCGGATATATCAGAACATAAGCCTCCTGCCCGACACGATTAAGGCAGTGACAGAGCAGATGCAAAGCCCTAATCCCGGCAGATGTCCGAATATACCGAGGTGTGACGATATAATACGGGTTTTCGCCCGCCTTAAACCGTTCCGGATCGACCACCGCGCCCACATCATCGAGCCGCAACGGATCGAAACCATCGTTATTTGTCATGATGACATTTGTAGGTATCTGGCCGTGTCGCATATCTGCGTGTCCAACCCCCGCAATGGCAAACCAAGCT
>JAQNCU010000260.1 GCA_029077775.1 Acidocella sp.
CGGCCAATGCGGGATACGGCCCTGGGATGGCCGAAAACCAAGGACATTATTATAGGCCGCCGGGTTGCGCAGCGAGCCCCCGAAATCAGACCCATCGGCAAACGGGAGCATACGCAGCGCAATGGCCACCGCCGCCCCGCCGCTCGACCCGCCCGCGCTGCGGCCCGGGTCCCACGCATTGGCGGTAACACCAAAAACCGGGTTGAAACTATGCGACCCCAGAGCGAATTCCGGGACGTTGGTTTTGCCTATAAAAATCGCCCCCGCCGCACGGAGCCGAGACACCATCAAGCCATCAGATTCCGGGATCTGGTCGCGAAACAGAGGCGAGCCATAAGTGGTGACGATGCCGGCTGTGTCTGCCGTATCTTTCACGGCCATCGGCAGGCCGTGCAAAGGGCCCAGGCGCACCCCACGGCGCCAGGCAGCATCGGCGGTGCGCGCCTGGGCCAACAGCACCGAATCGGGCGGGCGAGAGATGATCGCGTTGAAAAACGGGTTCAATCTGTCGATATGCGCGAGATACGCAGCCATGACCTCAACCGCGCTCACCTGCCCTCGCGCCAGCAAGACCGCAAGGCGGCGGGCGGGCATGGCGCATAATTCGGGCGGCACGGCGACCTGTATGGCATCGCCGGGGAGCACAACCTCACCGTTTTTATGAAATGACAGACGATTATAATGCATGACGCTGTCGCGCGAGAGTGATGCGTATACATGTGGGAATAAAGCGCCGTCGCGCGCGGCTTCCCACCGCACGGCGGTGCCGTAGGTGGAAAGGTCTATGGCAAGAATGACAAGTGCCGACTCGCCCTGGAAATGTCGGGCCAGCGTGCCGGGAAGTTGCTCAGCCGTCGATAAATGGACGAAGCCATCGGCCAAATCGACCGGAACTCCCTCGAATCGCCGCTCCTGCAGTGCCAAAAACTGGCTGTCGGACAGGATTTTATAGGCAACTTGATGATGCATCCGGCGTTCTCCTCAATGAGAGGATTTTGGCATGAGCCTGCCATCCGGCCAAACCATTCGTCCGCCAGGATTCCGCTGATTCAAAATGCTCGACAAACGTTGATGACAACGCGACGCCCGAGAGGGGCAGGAGGAATTTTTACCCCAAATGATCTTATTCCGCCAAAATCGGCAACTTTAGATCCGCTTTTCAAGCGAAACTAAAGTTGCCGTGATCTGGATTATAATTCCAATAGACACGCTCTCAAATTCATTTAAAAATTTATATAATTACGTTAAATTAGTCACATTACCGAATGTCGTAAGAATGTCTGACAAATAAGGTCATATAAAATTAAGTACGCTTTAAGTTTGTACACATAACATAATTGATAATGGGTTAAAACCTGGATAATTCAAAGTTAAATCGTATAATTTTAGATAAAAATGTTGATCACAATTATGTAATTTTAACCATGTATAAAAATATAATTAACAATAATTTATATAAATATGAGCTGTTTATCCGCAAACCCGGCAGTCAGATTAGAAATTTCCAATTATAATATTGATTTCATTAAGTTTTTACCTCGCTTTAGATTTCCCCCTCCGCGCGAGCGGAATGCCATAAATACACCTGAGGTTGATTATTTTCGTATGAAAATCGATTAGTGTAAATAATATTATTTTTTTGACTTGCCGATAGAAAGGTTCAGCCTGTAGAACTCCGATATCAGTGGCGATTCACTTTGATTAGCTTGCTGATTATTTATCAAGATTTGTTTTTTCAAATTAAGACTAGCTACATAGGTATTTGGCTCTTATTCGTATTATTTTTGATTTTATATTTAATATTTTAAGCAATTTTGTCGCGACCCATTGTCTCAACAGCCGCACGCAAGAATTTATTGGAGATTTCTCATTTTATACAAATCGCGCAGACCATTCCGTCTTGAATTTTCGCGCCCGACGACGCGGAAAGTATTTTTGCGCTCCCTGACGACCAGATCAACGCCGGTCATCATGGCTTTGTTGTTGGTCGCGGGCTGTACACCAACGCCGGATGCACCGCCGGGTGTCACGAACATTCCTGTCCTATCATCATCGCCTGTTGTGTCGACACAGACTCAAAAATTGACACCTGAGCAAATTTCTCAGGTTATCGGGCCACAATCCAATACCGCATATCGGCTCGGTCCGGACGATGTCATCGCCGTCAATGTCTACGACCATCCGGAACTGACCATTCCGGGGCCATCATTTTCACCGTCGATACCCGGTGTGCTCGTTACTAGCGACGGCACAATCCAACTGCCTCTCATCGGCTCAATCGATGTCGGTGGAGAGACCATCGAGCAAGCCGAAAACACCATCACAAACGCTTATGCCAATGACATAACGGCACCCCAAGTCAGCATCCAACTTATACAACCACACAGCTTTAGGTACTACATACTCGGACAATTCAGCGAACCCGGTGTTAAATACCCCAATCACGCAATGGATCTTCTGTCAGCGCTCGCGTTGGGCGGCAGCGTCGATCTTGGAACAGCCGATCTATACCAGGCCTATGTTGCGCATGATGGCGTGAAGCTGCCGGTCGATCTCCACCGACTATTGGTCGAGGGAGACATGTCTCAAAACATCCGTCTCGCCTCAGGTGATACGATCGTGGTTCCCAGTTCAGCGTCTGAAAGCGCCTTCGTGTTCGGTGCCGTGGGCAAACCTGGGCAGGTTCATTTTGTCGGCGGCAAACTAACACTCCTCCAGGCATTGAGCGATGCAGGCATGGGATTGTCCGACATCTCCTCGGCACGCTTCAAATCAATCCACATCATTCGCGCCTCGGGTAATTCAGCGCAACTTATCGTCGTCGATGCCACAGCGACTTTAACCGGCGGCGCCAGCGACTTCACCCTGCACCCTGGAGATATCGTCTATGTCCCGCCGACTCAACTCGCGAGCTGGAACCAGGCGCTAACGCTGCTTCTTCCCTCGCTCCAAACCGTATCAGACCTACTCAATCCTTTTGTTTCAATCGCTTACCTTTCACGGAAAAATTAAAGCCATGTCGTTCATTGACCCATCACAACACGGCTCCTCTGAGATTTCCGATGACCATATTCACGTCGGAGAATTATGGAGAGCGATTGCTCAGCGGAAATCATTTATCGCAAAGGTTACCGGCGGCCTCGTGCTACTCGGCGCCACCTATGTAATGCATTCACACCCGAGCTTCACAGAGACAGGAAGCCTCTACACGCAAGGATTGAGCCCCAGCGCAAGCGGCCCAGCGCCGAGCGACCAGAATGGCAATTCTTTTCTGGGATCATTGGGTAATTATCAGTCCATCACTGACAGCGAGACCCAGGTCGACACACTCACAAGCCCCCTGCTCCTCCAACAGGCCGTGCTGGCGACCGGGCTGAACACAATTGTTACGAATTCACAAAGCATTTTCCCAAGATATCTGGCTTGGCATATGTTTCATGGGGCAAAAATCTCTGCATTCGCGCCGAACAGCACTGCCCTTCAGGCGCTATACGCCAATTTCAGCGACCCGAGCCTCAAGTCTGGATCATATCAGATCTCGTTCCAATCAAATGGGCACTACCAAATTCTCAATGATGGACTGCCGATATTGAATGGCACGCTCGGGACGCCTGCTGCGGGCGGCGGATTGCAGCTGTTACTTCAATCCTCCACAACCGGATACATTCCCAGCGCCGGCAGTACCTATCACCTCTCCGTCATAAACCCCGCGATCACGGCACAAAATCTATTGAACGGAAGTCTTTCGGTTACGCCTGGCGGCACGCCAACGTCGCCTTCTGATGTCATCAACATCTCGCTTAAATGGGCGAACCCCTATCAGGGCGCGCAATTCGTTGACCAGCTCATGAATGACTACATAAACACGACGGTTTCGTGGAACTCCACGGCGGCCGGCGCAACTGTCGACTTTATAAATGGTCAGTTGAAGAATGTTAAAGACCAGCTGGACAGTGCAAACGAACAATTAGCAACTTATCAGCAGGAAACTGGCGTGTTGTCGCCGTCTGATAACGCACAGAACCTTATAAACCAGGAATCTCAATACGAATTACAACAGGCAAAATTACGGGTGAAGGTTGTAGCACTGCAACAAATGCGCGAGGCACTAAATACGCCTGCGAGTGGCATTAATCCTTATCTTCTCGGTCTTGATTCCGATACAACCCTATCCGCGCTTGCTGAGAAACTTGGTGAAACAAACGCAACCTTACAATCTATGCGTATTCAGTTTACTAACAACGCGCCTGAAGTCCGGGCGGAAGAGGCGCAGGTTGATCAGCTACAAACGGGTATTCGTAGTTTGGTACAGAACCAACTCAATGAGGCCCAAAGTAATCTTGACACCACAAATTCCGTCATCGCTGATTTCCAGAAGAAGATTGCCTCGATGCCCGCACAGTCACTCAAAGTGGTCAGCCTCACGCGGTCGAGCGTTGTTCTGGGTCAGCTTTATGTTTTGTTGATGCAAAAACAACAGGAAGCTGCTCTGGCGAAAGCTGCGGAGGTCTCCACCACAAGGATACTCACACCGGCGCAAATTCCGTTCACCGCCAGCGCGCCCCGCCCCCGCGTTATCATCACCTTCGCAATGATCATCGGTTTGTTGATCAGCACCGGGTGGGTGCTGGCGCAGCGCGCATTTTCCGGCAGGTTCGCAAGCGAAGCCGAGGTGCGCCGGATACTCAAATCTCCCATTTATGGATTGA
>JAQNCU010000261.1 GCA_029077775.1 Acidocella sp.
CAATGCCCTTAGAATGCGTCTGTAATGGTGAACAGCACGCGCCGGTCTGGCGGCAGCGCGGCAGTGGTGGTGATCTGCGGCGCGGCAAGCTCCGACCCCGCCACCGCGAGCGTAATTTGCTTCGTGAGATCGTAGCCGATGCGCGCGTCGAGATCCGTGTAATTTTTAATGAGCTTCGCCGAACTTCCGGCAAGACCTGTGGTGTAGTAATCGGTATAACGGGATTGCCATTTGCCCTGCGCATCAGCCTCCCATTTGCCGATTGAATACCCGACGCCAAAGCTGACTTCACTGACCGGCGTTGCATCTGAGAAATTGAAGGGAATGACCGGCGGCTTTTCCAGAAGATGCTGGTGGACGGTGAATAGTGAATAGGAGGCATTCCAGCGCAGGCCGTCCGGGCTGGACCCATTAATGCCAAACTCACCGCCAAAGGCCGTCGCACTCCCGAAATTCTGAGACACGGCAACCGGGCCGGTGGGCGTAAACTGCGCCGTGCCAGCGTTTGGCAAGGTCAGAAAATCTTGATCCACCTGGTAATAAACCGCCGCGGATAGCGTGCTGTTCAGCGTTGGCAATGACCGGTCATAATCGGTTTCATAATTGGTGAGAGCTGACGCATGAAGATTTGGATCTCCGGCTTCCACAAATCTTAAGCCGCCGCCAATCGGCTGCGAGGCTTGAAACGCGTCCTCGATCAAGCTTGGCGCCTGGACACCGCGGCCGATCAGAAAACGAAACGTATCCTGCGCTGTCGGCTGATAGACCAGCCCGGTATTAAAGCTCGGCGCCGTGATGGTCGCGCGATTATATTGGGCGAGGGTAAATGGGTTACCCGGAACCGTATTGCCAACGAGATTCCATTCAAGATGATCAACCCGTCCCGCCGTGGTGAAGGCAAGCTGTGGCGTGATCTGCCAGTTCCACATCGCATCCACGGCAAAATTCTTGTAGCCAACGGTGCCGAAATACGGCGCTTCCCAGCCGCGGTTATCCCGAAATTCCAGCCCGACCCGAACGGAATGCACATTCGCGAACTTCACCAGGTCGCTGGCTTGCAACACCGTGACCTGATTCTGGTAATTAAAGTGATGGACCTGGAAATTATTCACATTGCTCTGCACGGAATTCACATAGCCTTGCAGGCTGAGCAGGCCGATGCCGGTATCGGCGGAAAACCCGAGCTTGTAGGAACGGGTACGATAATCTTCGACCGAACTCGCAAAGAAGGTTTCACCGTAATCATTGGCGCCACTATCGCTGACATCAGCTGTCACTTCGGTGGTGGGCGTCGGCTTATAGCGCGCGTCGATATCGAAACTGCCCATATGCGGGTGCGGATTGGTGGGCGCGTTGCCCAGGCCAGCTTCGGAATATTCATTCGTGCGAATGCCGCCGATGGACACGCGAACGCCATATCTTCCAGCCTGCTGCAACGTTGAGACCAACGAGCCCTCCAGCGTCCCGTCGGTGCCGTAGCCAACGGTCGCGACATTGTTTGCATCGTATAGAGGGTCATACGTGACGATGTTTATAACCCCGCTGGTGGCGTTAAAGCCGAATAGAGCCGAGGCCGGGCCGCGGACGATTTCAATTTGCCGGATTTCAGCAAGCTGAACCGGGATGGTCTGCCAGGCGACATAGCCATAATCATCGATATAGACCTGCCGACCATCCACCAGCACCAGCAGCCGGGGGTTCCAGCTCTGGCTGAACCCGCGAATGGCAACGCTGTTGTCCAGGGCGCCATAATTACGGACGTCGATGTCTGCGACGAAATTGAGGATTTGGGGAATAGACGTGGCGCCGGAGCGCCTGATGTCATTGGCGGTAATGATCTGCATGTCCGCCGGTGCCGGTGCCTGTGACGCGAGTTGCGGCGAGCCGGTGGCCGAGGTGGTAACCGGCTGTCCGAACATCTGCTCCAGCGCACCGTAATCAACTTCCTGCGCGTGCGCAGGCCCAACGCCACCAATCGCCAAGGCCACCATGACGCCCGACAAAAGACCAAACTTAAAACCCATCCCAGGTACTCCCATTCGCACCATTTGCTTGCGGGGATGAGTTATCGTGGTTATTTGGTTACAAACTAATTAAAAGCTTCCTGCAAAATACTATGAGACTGCTTTTTCCGCTTTTTTCCGGCCGGTTATTTTGGTCGGCCTCCCGCCCGCGCTATTTTGTGGTCAGCGGGCCAGTCCCCAAAGCGGCCATCATCTCTGACCATTCCCGTTTGGAGAGCCCGGATGCGCTCTGGTCGACAGCCTCGCCCGCCAGTCGCTTTTTCAACACATCCATCATCCGTGCTGAGAACGTGACCGCGCCCAGCCGGTAGTCACAGAACGCGGCATAGGATGCCGGTACCCAGGCTTTGACCGTCTCCAGCATGGCCTCGGCATAGACGCGGATTTCATATTGCGCATGGGCATCTGCCCTCAGGCGCAGAAAGTGGAACAGATTGTGCAAATCCGTCTTCCAGTACCATTGCGTATAGGTATTCAGCGTCAGGTTCATCCGTGCCAGTTCCCGGGCCAGGCCAATCCCGTTTTCATCCAGCATTTCCTCATAATGGTTATAGGTCTGCTCGGCATCGTCGCGCAGCAATTGCAGCACCCGCGCAGCGGTCTCGGCGTTCAGCACATCCCCCCGTCCTTGGCGGTTATCGGCTGATTGCGTGGCAAGCTTGGCGGCCTCGGGGATGTAGACATCCTTATCCATGATCGAATACCGCGCTGAATACTCATTCACATTCGCGGTGCGGTGGCGGATCCATTGCCGCGCCACGAAAATCGGTAGTTTGATGTGGTATTTGATCTCGCACATTTCAAAAGGCGTGGAATGGTGATGGCGCATCAGATAGCGGATCAACCCGTCATCCTCGGTGGTTTTGCGGGTACCCTTACCGTAGGAAACGCGCGCCGCCTGCACCACGGCGGCATCGTCGCCCATGTAATCCACCACACGGACAAAGCCGTGGTCGAGCACCGGCAGCGGGTTAAACATCATCGCCTCAAGCGCGGGCACCGTGGGGCGCACGGTCTCAAAGCGCGCCGTCCGGGCGGTCTCGATCTCGGCTTTCTGCTCGTCCGTAAGGTTCATACCCACCTCTCTTTCACATGCCAGCCGAGTCGCCTATATAGGGGAGGTCGGCTTGCCGACTATGGCGATAAACGGTGCGTGGAATAAACGTTGTGGACCCGGGGGCAGTACCCGGCGCCTCCACCATCCCACGGGGTCATGATGGTAACGCCTGTTGAAGGGGCGTTCCTTATCATGAAACCAGGATATAGGGGGGCGAAACAGACTCGACACGCGTGGTAAAGACCCATCTTTTGCTCGGCATTGTACCGCCGTTATCGGGCTATATTACAAATGCGAACGATAACAACGTAGCATTCGCGGTCGCTGCCTAAACAGCAGCTAAGCGCGGTTCGGGGGGCACCGGGCAACAGAAGCCCCCCACTTACCCGCTGGTAGGCTCTGTGCCGGCCAATCAAAACAAAGGAAACGTCTAATGTCTGAAATCCACGTCTTCGCCACAGTCATCGCCCAGCCCGGTAAGGAGGGTGAACTTCAAGCCGTACTTGAAACCCTGGTCACCGCCACAAGGCAGGAGCCCGGTAACCTGCACTATATGCTGCACACCAGCGTCAAAACCCCCGGAACCTTCTATTTTTTCGAGGTCTATAAGGACCAGTCCGCCGCCGACGCCCATATGGCCTCACCGCATTTTGCCGCCGCCGTGGCCAAGGCCGGGGCTTTGCTCGCCGCGCCACCCAGCATCATCGAGACCAAAAAAATCGCCGGGAGCTGAGGCCGCCGACAGATTAAATTACGGCCCTGTCAGCTATCATCGGCTGACAGGGCCGCTGCCACCTTTGTGTTCAGTTCCTGATGCAGCTGGTGCAGCTCGGCCATCAACAATTGCATGTTTTTCACGGTCTCCATCACCGCATCATGCTGCTCCTTGGCCAGCGTGTCCGATGCCCTGGCCGCCAAAATGGTTCCAACGCCCAGCAATGGCAGCGCGATCAACTGCAACACGCCGGAACTGGCATATTGCACAAACGCCAGTGTGCCCGGCCACTTGAGCGGGATTAACGAAAACAAGAGACAGAACCAGAAAAACCCCATCGTCGCGAACACCTGGTTCGAGCGTAATGCGATGGCGTCGTTCAATTTTGAGACTTTGTCCAAGGGCAGCTTCTTAATCGCAGCCGGGGTTTTCAAATCCGTCTCCTGTTTGGTTGCCGAAACCAAACCATAAGCTCACGATTCCGGCAAAGCCTATCCGGCTCTTATGGTCACCGGGCTTAAAACCGCCTGTCTCCGGCGTACCGGCGGCGGCAAGCGGCGGCAGCATATGATCCAATAGGGCAGCACAACCAGGAATGTCCAAATAAAGTTCAAAGAAAGTTCCTCATGCCCCTCAATCGGCCATTGGAAAGGAAATAACACCAGGTCGAGCAGCCATGCCGTCCGCCAGAGCAAACCTGTGGCCCGCGCCGCCGGGGCCAGAGCCGCCGCGCGCGGTGCCCGCGCTTCATGCATCCGCACCTGGAAATAGGTCGAAATCACCATGATCCCGAGGCAGAACATGTCCTGGTAGAACCCAGCACTCGCAAAGCTGTCGAAGCGATGCAGCCAGATCAACCCGATCCCGGCACCCAGAACCACGCACACTTTTGCGACGGTATAAAGC
>JAQNCU010000262.1 GCA_029077775.1 Acidocella sp.
CGCCCCCGGCATGTTCACCAAATCGCTCACCATCCCGGCCAGCCCTGGCGTCTGGCGCGTCACTGAAGGCGGGCTCACCGCCTACGCCGCGCGGACGGAGGCAAACACCGCCGAGTACCAGAACCTCGCCGCCAGTGCAGCCTTGGTAACGCCGGTCGCGCGCAACATAATCTGGCTCGGCAGCACGCCAACGCCCAGCCTTTCCAGCCTGCTGCGTCCGCGCCACGCCACGCAGATCACCGGCGCGCGCAGCATCCCGCTCCTCCCGCCGCTCCCCGGCCTGATGATTGCGCTCGCCCTCATCATCGGGGCATGGTGGCGCGAGACCGGAGCCCGCCCATGACATCACCCATCACATCACCCACCATCACCCTCATCGAAGCCTATTACGCCGCCTTCAACGCCGGAGACATGCAGGGCTTCCTCGCCTTGCTGACCGACGATGTGGCGCACGACATCAACCAGTCCAGCCGGGAGATCGGCATCCCGGCCTTCGCCGCCTTCATGGATGACATGAACCGCTGCTATGCGGAAAAAATCGAAGACCTCGTGATCCTGACCGAGGCAACCGGCACCCGTGCCGCCGCTGAATTCACCGTCCACGGGAAATATCTCCAGGCCGGCCACGGCATGCCCGCCGCCCACGGGCAGGCCTACACCCTGCCCGCCGGGGCCTTCTTCACCCTGCGGGCCAACAAAATCGCCCGCATCTCGAATTACTACAACCTCCCCGCCTGGCTAGCCCAGGTCTCGTGACCCCACGCCACAAACGGCAACGGCCGAACCCGTAAAGGTCCGGCCGCCACACAAAAACCTTGAAACGCCACCCAAAAGACGGCGCTGGTATTAGACCCGGATGATCCTTGATCGAATCGCTTTGCGATCCGATCAAGGATCTGAATCCGGCTCTACCGAAATACCTGGAGGGCGATCCAGACTCCAGGTTCGCTCGCAAAACGAGCGGGCCTAGAGTCATCGCGCTCTAGAACAGTAAGCCTGCTTCGACTGTGCCCAGGAACTGGCCGCGCGACGTGCTGCCGCCGAACCCATAGCTGGCGCCGTTGGCATCCTTGTTGTGCAGCAGATAGATATAGCCCGCATTGGCGCGCGCGAACAAATCCTTGTACTGCCAGGTCGGTGCCACCGCGAAACCGATAGCAGACGCATCCGGGCCAATAAACTGTGAGAAATTATCTGCCGACGATGTGTGCTCGCCAAAATATTCCGCCCAGGCGCCAATTGAGTACGGCGAGGTCCCGAACGAATAATCACTGAACAACGCCGCACCAAAATCGGTCGTCTGCTTGTTGATTCCAGCCTTCGCATTCGGCTTGGCATATTGAAACTGCACCTCGGGCACGAGGTTCAAATTGCCCATCGTGTAACTATAAAACGCGCCGATCAGGTTCGAGTTGATATAAGCGTTACCCGACCCGGTCGTACCGCCCCCATAAGAATGGGTGAACGGGCCGGTCGTGCCAAAATTCACCGTCGCATAAACGCTCGCGGCATTGGTACTGTTGATCGTATAGGTCGACAAGGCCTGGACCACATTGAACGCGCCGGAATCAAACCCATCACCATAGCTCACCGTCGTGCTCACCGGGCCTTCGGTCAAATTCGCGCTTATGCCACGGCTATTGGCGTTCTGCACATAAAACAATGCGGTAGTCAGCTGCACGGCATTGTTCCAGTCAACGCCGGATTCCCAACCTTCGAGGGAGCCGATCTGCCCGGCAGAGATCGTGAACGGCATGCCCGTCGGGGCATAGGTCACATACCCATAATAAAGCGGGCCCGTGGTGTAGGTCGTGATCGAGGTCTGGCCCGGCATGCCAGTACCGAGGGTCGGCGTGCCGCCGGTGGAGCCGATCTCGACATCGAACTGGATCTGCCCATCTGTCTTCTGCAACTGGATCAACGCGGCGCCGACATCGGCGCCGTTGCTCTTGCCGCCCGAATTGCTGACATAATACCCATACCCGTCAAAGCCGCCGCTCAATTGCAGCGCGCCGAGCGGGCCGCCATCGATCTGGATCGCCGCAGGGCCGGTCAAGGCCTGGGCCGCGTGGATGGCCAAGAGAGAGGACGCGGCCACAAAGCCAAGTCCCAGAAGTTGCCGACGCATGGTAATCATTATGCCTCCTGAATACGCATTTACTGCGCGTGAATGCCTAAAACGTAACCTGTCACATCTTGCACCAACCGGTACCGGCTGGTTTTGCGTCAAATCACCGTCACGAAATCGCAATCTACATGCCAATTCATGTCGCAGGCCAGCCAAAACACGCAATTCTATTGCTTTGCAGCATCCATGTTGCGCAAAAGCCACAAAACCTGACCGTCCTGGCGAGAATCGCCCAAAACCAAAAATTTGAGACTCATCGTGCGGTGATGTTCGAGATCAGCAGCGGCTCACTATGCCCGCGCCGACCCTAAATGCGCGCCCACCGCAGCAGCCGCCAAAAACCCCAACGCGCAGCCCGCCAGGCATAATATAACGGACGCCGCCACATAAAGTCCCGCGCGTGCGGCCTCGCCCGTCCGCGCCAGCTCAACCGTTTGCAGGCTGAATGAGGAGAAGGTGGTGAACCCCCCGCATATCCCCACCGTGACGAACACGCGAATATCGTTAGAAACCGCGAAGCGCGGCACGCTGCCCGTCAACATCCCAAAAAAGCTGATCACGAACGAGCCCAGCACGTTGATCAGCAACGTCCCCCACGGAAACGCCGAACCCACCGCCAGCGCGATGGTAGTGGCCAACCAGAACCGCAGCACGCTGCCCAAGGCGCCGCCAAGGGCCACCCATAAATACGCCATCTCAGGTCAAGGCCGCGAGCAGGCTGAGCTGGGCATCCCTCGGCTCGGCATGATCGGTCAGGGCGATCGGATATTCCCCCGTGAAACACGCATCGCAAAATGCCGGCGCCTTGGGGTTACGCGCCTCACGGCCAAGTGCGCGGTACAACCCGGCAATCGAGATAAACGCCAAACTATCCACGCCGATCAACTTCGCCATCTCGGCCACGCTGTTGCGCGCCGCTAACAGCTTGCCGCGCTCGGGCGTGTCGATGCCATAAAAACAGGAATGCGTGGTCGGCGGCCCGGCGATGCGCATATGCACCTCCCGCGCCCCCGCCGCGCGCACCATCTCGACGATTTTCTGGCTGGTCGTGCCCCGTACGATGGAATCATCCACCAGCACCACGCGCTTGCCTTCCAAAATCGCGCGGTTGGCCGAGTGTTTCAGCCGCACGCCCAGATGCCTGATCTGATCCGTCGGCTCGATAAATGTCCGCCCGACATAATGGTTGCGGATAATCCCAAGCTCGAACGCGATCCCGCTCGCCTCAGCAAACCCCATGGCAGCGGGCACCCCTGAATCTGGCACGGGCACCACCACATCGGCCAAAGTCGGGGATTCATGCGCCAGTTGCGCGCCGATCAGCTTGCGCGCCGCGTAGACGGAAATACCTTCCATCACTGAATCGGGCCGCGCGAAATAAATATACTCAAACACGCAAAATCTCGGGTTCTGCACCGCGAACGGCCGGATGCTCTGCACCCCGGCATCGTCGATCACAACAATCTCGCCCGGCTCCACATCGCGCACGAAATCAGCACCCACGATATCCAGCGCACAGGTCTCCGAGGCCAGCACCCAGCCCGCTTTGCCATCCGCGCCATGCAACCGCCCCAAAATCAAGGGCCGCACGCCCAGCGGGTCACGCACACCGATCAACTGCTCATTGGTCAGCGCCACAAGGGAATACGCCCCGATCACCTGCTTGATCGCATCGATCAACCGGTCGATCACATTGGCATACAGGCTGATGGCGATCAGATGCACGAAGACCTCGGAATCCATCGTGCTCTGGAACAAACAGCCGCGCCGCGTCAGCGCCTTGCGCAGAGTATGGGCGTTGGTGAGGTTGCCATTATGCCCCACCGCCAGCCCGCCAAACTCAAACTCCGCGAATAATGGCTGCACATTGCGCAGCACGGTCTCGCCCGTGGTGGCATAGCGGTTATGGCCAATCCCGCGCATCCCCGGCAGCCCGGCCATGGTTTTCGCATCGCCATAATTATCGCCGACCAGCCCCAACCCCTTATGCGCATGAAACCGCACGCCATCATGCGTCACAATCCCTGTCGCCTCCTGGCCACGATGCTGCAAAGCATGCAGCCCCAGCGCCGTGATCGCCGCCGCATCGGTGACATTCCAGACCCCGAATACGCCGCACTCCTCGTGAGGCTTGTCATCGTCGATCATGATCGCCTCTCTAACCTTCATCTTTGCTTAAATCGTTTGAATACCACCTAGCCCGGAGTCGGCGGATTCCAAACCCCATAAACCCTCTATTGCGTCCCCAGCGCACTGCCGCTCACGGGTTGCTGCATCAACGCCCCGGCGCTCGGCGCCGCCCCACCGGGCAACCCGGCCACTTTGGGCCGGTAGAACGGCGGCAAAAACCCCACCAGCATGGTCGCGCCCTGAAAGGCCGCAGGCAAAAACCGCGCATTCACCACCGCCTGCGGCCACTGGTTCTGCGCCACACCCACTGACAGCGCGATATAGGCCAGGCAAATAATCACCGCGCCGCGCAACACGCCAAACACCAGCCCCAGGCT
>JAQNCU010000263.1 GCA_029077775.1 Acidocella sp.
TCTGGCGGCACTCCCCGGTGCCATCAACCTCACAGGCACCCTTACTTTGACTGAGGCCGCCGCCTGCCTGCGCCGCGCCACCATCTTCATCGGCAATGATTCCGGCCTCATGCACCTCGCCGCCGCGGCGGGCACACCCACGCTCGGCCTGTTTGGCCGGTCCCGCGTGAATGAATACGCCCCCGCTGGCCCGGTCACCGCCACCGCCATCTCCCCTGGCCCGCCGGGGGACGCACCCATGACAGGTCTTGCCATCCGCAATGTGCTGGACGCCGCCCTCGGCCTCCTCCAGAAATGACAATCGCATGACCTATGACCTTTTGATCACCAACGGCGTGCTCGTCCTCCCCTGGGGGGAGGTCGCCGCCGATCTCGCCATCACCGATGGCCGTATTGCCGCCATCGGCATCAATCTCGGCCCCGCCGCGGATATTTTGGATGCGAAAAATCTGCACATTCTGCCGGGCATTATCGACCCCCACGTGCATCTACGCGATGGCGGGCAGGGGGGCATACCGGGGGTGGAGGATATGCTCACAGGCACGCGCGCCGCCATCCTCGGCGGGGTCACCAGCGTGTTCGACATGCCGAACACCACGCCGCCGGGCGTGGATGCCGCCAGCCTGGCCGCCAAACACGCCTACATCACGGGTCATGCTTTCTGCGATGTCGGGCTCTATGCCGGTGCCACCAAGGAAAATGCCGGTGATCTCGGGCGCCTTGAGGCCATGCCCGGAATCTGCGCCATCAAGGTCTTTGCGGGTTCATCCACCGGTAATCTGCTGGTCGAGGACGATGCCAGCATCGCGCGGGTCATGCGCGCGGGTCGCCGCCGCATTGCCTTCCACGCCGAGGATGAATACCGCCTGCTCGCCCGCAAACCACGGTTCAAATCCGGCGACGGTTACGCAAACCACGCTGTCTGGCGAGACGTTGAGTGCGCCTTCCTCGGCACGCGCCGCATCGCCGCCCTGGCGCATCAGGCGGCCCGTCCGGCGCATATCCTGCATGTCTCCACGGCTGAGGAACTGGATTATCTGCGCGATCACCGCGCCCTCATCAGCGTCGAAATCCTGCTCAACCACCTCGTCCAATCCGCGCCGGAGGTTTACGACCGCCTCGGCCCCTACGCGGTGATGAACCCGCCGCTGCGCGAGGCCCGGCACCTTGCCGCCGCCTGGGCGGCGGTGGCTGATGGCAGGGTGGACACCATCGGCTCCGACCACGCGCCACATTCCCGCGCCGCGAAGGAGAAACCCTGGCCGGATTGCGCGGCCGGCCTGACCGGCGTGCAAACCCTGCTGCCGATGATGCTGGACCAGGTGGCAAAACACCGTCTCTCGCTCGCCCGCCTTGCCGATCTCATGTCGGCGGGCCCGGCACGGATCTATGGCGCGGTGAACAAAGGCCGCATCTGCGCCGGGTTTGATGCCGACCTCACCCTTGTCGATCTGCGCGCCACCAGGCGGATTGAGAATTCTTGGATCGCGAGCCCCTGCGGCTGGACCCCGTTCGACGGGCTCACAGTCACAGGCTGGCCCATCGCCACCATCATTCGCGGGCATATGGCAATGCGCGATGGCGAGGCCGCGACCACCCCCATGGGCCGCCCGATCATATTCCGGTCTTGAACGGGGCTTGCCAATGGCCTAATGGTTAGATATTTATCTAATTAGATTTTTATCTAACTGGAATGATCATGGATCAAGCCGATTTCCCGACCGTTTTGCGCTTCTTCAAAGCCCTCGCCCATGAGAGCCGCCTCCGGCTTCTGGGAATGGTCGCTGAGCGCGCGCATAATGTTCAGGAATTGGCGGCACGGCTCGACCTCACCGAGCCTACCGCCTCCCATCATCTCGCTATATTGCGCGGTCTCGGGCTCGTCACGTTGCGGGTCGAGGGTAACAACCATTGGTACACGCTCAACCCTGACGCACTGACGCAGGCTGCGCGCGCCGTGCTCAGCCGTGAGCAGGTTGCCGGGTTGGCGCCCGGCGCAAATGCCCCCGACCGCGAGCAGGCCATATTGCGTAATTTCGTCACGCCCGAGGGGGTCCTCACCCAAATCCCCGTCAACCGGAAAAAACGGCGGGTTATCCTCGCCTGGCTGGTGCGTAAATTCGACCTTGGCCGCGCCTATTCGGAATTGGAGGTCAACAAAATCCTGCAAAAGCATCATAACGACCCCGCGACGTTGAGACGCGACCTCATCGGCTACAAAATGGTCTCGCGGCAGTCAGGTGAATATCGGCGGCTTGAGGATTCCGAATGGCAACCCTGATAGGGTGGGCGGGTGTCATCCCACCGCCATCCCTTTAAACTCGAAACCTTTCCGTTCTGAGAAGCGCTGGATGCGCGACATCCTACCCGGCATTCTTCCGCTCACGTCGCAGGCGGTTCGGCTTAGAAATCGGGATCGTGTTGGCGCAATATCGCCAGGAACCATCCCAGCGCGGGATTGCTGTTCGCGTCTCGCCAACACGCCATGAATTTGACTTGGGTCGGACCGTCGTCGTCCCAGACTTCCCGTTAGACGGTGCCTTCGTAGTGTCCCCCCGTCGCACCCTCTAACATCAGGAGCGTTCCATCGTGTGGCCGTGCGCAAAAATAGTAACACTCGTCGGGGCGCCGTGTCACTGGTATCCCCCTGATGCGGCAATGACCTGCCCAGTGATCCATCGGGCAGCGTCAGAAGCCAGAAAACCAACGACTTCGGCGACGTCCTCCGGCGTGCCGAGGCGGCCCAGCGGCGTATCCTTTATGATTTCCTGCTTGGCTTCTTCGGGAATTTTGGCAATCATTTTATCCGTCATCGTCAGTCCGGGGGCAACGGCGTTGACGCGAATTTTCCGTGGTCCCAATTCGACCGCCAGACTGACGGTGATGGCGTTCACCGCCGCCTTGGTCGCGCAATATACCGCCCCGCCTGGTATGGGCGACACGCCTTGGACCGAACTGATATTGATGATGGCTCCGCCCGCATCACCAAAGGCGAGCGTTGCATGCTTGGATGCGAACAGCACGCCGGCGATGTTCAACGCGGTCTGAGCATTCACATGATCCGTATCGATCTCGATCAAGGGGCGGCCCACTGCAAGGCCCGCATTGTTCACCAGGACATCCACCCGGCCGAATTCGCTGATTGCAAAGTCGATCAGTCCTTTCGCTTCGCTGTCCGATGTCACGTCAGCTTCGAAGGAAGCGGCGTACCCGCCGGTACGGATGATGTCGGCAACCACGGCATCGGCCTCGTCCTTGCTGGTCTTGTAGTTCACAAGGACGGCAAAATCCTGCGCCGCGAAATGCCGGGCTATCACCGCGCCGATGCCACGTGATGCGCCAGTCACGACTGCGACCTTCGTTAAATCCTGCATGTTGAATTCTGATCCTCTCCGGGTGTCGTCTCAGATCTATTCAAGTGTTTTCCCATTGGTAGAGCATATCGGGAATTAGATTAAACGTCGATTTCACTGCGGATGCCCGTGCCGAAGGTCCGGCCGACAAATGGGGCCAATACCTCAAGTAAGCGGGCAGCAAACTTTTTTTCCGTCATTTCGCGCATCACTGAGCCGCCGGGACGGAAAAACGGTGCTTTACCGAAACGAGAAACACCGTCACGATGACCCTGCCGTCAACCGCGGACTCTACTTTTGAACGGGGGAAAGTTGGGGCTCTGGTCAGCGCGGCGATCGCGGCCTTCGCCGGGCGCAACCTCGATCCCACCTGCACCGTCCTGACTGACGGTTTACACCGCTTTAACTATGTGGCAACAGTTTGTTACATTAACAAAACGACCAAAACCGGATCAGGAGCTTTGAGCGTGCGCACAGTGCCAACTCACCACAGGCCGCTAAAGCTGGCTGAATCTTGCGGGTATGCAGGAATATCTTTGATTAGTGGGAGTTGCGCGTGAACCACGTTTTTAGGCTCGTATGGAGCCGCAGTCTCGGCATGCTTGTACCCGTGGCAGAGGTGCTCCGCTCAGGTGGGCAAGGAGGACGCAGCCACTCAGCGCGCTCCCGGCGTCGTCGGGCCCGCCGTGCTCTTGAGCGGGCCGGGATTTTCCTGCTCAACCCGATACCATCGAAAGTACAAATTGCAACTGTCATGCCGACCGCCTCGCTCGCGGCTATGTAGATTCCGGCAATGGCCTATGCGCAATCAGGACTAAACCAGCCGGTAGCCTTGCAACCTCCGGCGCAAGCCTTGCCACAAGGGTGGCAGGTTGCTGTGGGTTCTGCCACCATCAACAAAAGCGGCTCGACCCTTACGGTCACCCAAAACAGCGCGAATGCTGTGATTAACTGGCAGAGCTTCGATATTGGCGCCAATGCCACGGTGAACTTCCGGCAGCCTGGGGCCAGCTCTATCGCGCTGAACCGGGTGGTGGGCAACGATCCGAGCCAGATTTTCGGGCATCTCACGGCCAATGGTCAGGTCTTTCTGGTCAATCCGAACGGGGTCTATTTTGCCCCGGGTGCGCAGGTCAATGTTGGTGGCTTGATTGCCTCAACGCTGGCGATCTCGAACCATGATTTTATGGCTGGCGATTATCACTTCACCGGGACCAGCAGCGCCTCGGTAGTGAATTTTGGTAAGATCAAGACCTTTAATGGCGGCTATGT
>JAQNCU010000264.1 GCA_029077775.1 Acidocella sp.
GTCTTTGACCATCGCATCGTCGGCCTCGGCCTCGGCCATCTCGATCAGCTCCAACGTGTCCCTGGTGTCACGCTCCAGCGCGCGGACGCTATCGACGAGTGCTGCAATGCGCCCGCGTTCGCGCATCAGGCCCTGGGCGGCCTCGGCATCGTTCCATAATGACGGGTCTTCGGCCCGGGCATCCAGCTCGGCGAGTTTGATGAGGGCGGCATCCCAGTCAAAGATGCCTCCTCAGCAGGGCGACCGACCGGCCGATCTGCTCATTTAACTGGTCTGATTCCGCGGACATTTTCTGCCTGTGTGAAGGGTTGTCGGAAAAACGTTAATATAACCCGCCCAGGGATTTGTCGATGTTGGTGGGTGACGTGGCGGGCGGAGTGGCACCGATCTGGTTGGCGGGCGTGCCGCCTGGTGGGCTTGGGCTATTGCTGGTGGTGAGGCTGTTCTGGCCGCCGAGCAGGCTGTCCTGGCTTTGCGCGCCAGGCGTTTGCCCGGGTTTGAAAGCTTCGGTCACCATGGTGCCGTCGGGTTCGGGCACCTGGTTCAGGGTCATGCCCGGGGGTGCCGCGAAATCAAGATCCGGCTGGCCAGCCAGGGCGGTTTTCATGTATTCATTCCAGATCGGCCCGCAGACATTGCCGCCGGTCTGGTTGTCGCCCAGGCTGACCGGCGTGTCATACCCGACCCAGCAGCCCGTAAGCACGCCGGGGGTGAAGCCCAGAAACCAGGCATCGTTGAAATTATTGGTGGTGCCGGTTTTGCCCGCCACTGGCTGGGGAATGCCGACCACGGCGGGCGTGCCTGTGCCGCGCAGGGCAACACCCTTCATCATCGTGATGATCTGGAACACGCTGTCCGGGTCGGCCAATTGGGCACCTGAATAACCGATAATGGGTGGCTGTGCCGGGTCGCCATTGTTGCAATTATCGCAATTCTGGCTCGCCGCCTGGTACAGAACCTGGCCCTGCGGGTTGGTGACGCTGTCGATGAGCGTGGGTGTCACCTGACGGCCATATTCATCGAGTGCCGCGTAGGCGGTGGCCATTTTCCAAAGGGTCGTGTCGATCGCGCCGATGGCGGACGGGTAATAAAGCGGCATCTGGTCGACGATGCCGAAATTCTGGAAATTGGTGGCGATGTTCGACAGCCCGATCTCGCGCGCGAGATGCAGCGTGGCGAGGTTGAGAGATTGCTCCAGCGCGTGAAAAATAGGCACAGGCCCCTGGAAATTCGCCTCATAATTGCCGGGGCGATAGGTTGTGCCATTGGACATTTGTTGGACGAACGGGGCATCCAGAACCGGCGCGTCGGGCTGGATGCCCTGTTCCATGGCGGTGAGATAGACCAGTGGCTTGACTGAGGAGCCGGGCTGGCGCTGGGCCTGGATCACGCGGTTATAGGGGCTGACATCGTGGCTCCAGCCGCCGACCATGGCGAGCACGCGGCCGGTTTGCGGGTCCATGCTGATCAGCCCGCCCTGAACGTTGGGAATTTGCTCCAGCGCCGGTGTGCCCTGATGTAGGGAGACCATGATGACATCGCCCGGGTGCAGCACCTGACTTACAGCGTTGAGTGGCCCGGCGGGGTGGCCATGGAGCAGGGGCCGCGCCCAGCGGTTGGCAGCGCGTGTAAGCGTGCCGGTTTGAGGGCTGCCATCGGCGGGGTCGATATAACCGATTATGCCCGTGTCAGTGCCGGCGGTGAGCACGATGGCGAGCTGCCAGCCATGCCGCATGCCTTGCGGGTTTGTCTGTTTCGCCAAATCCGTTGCCCAGTTTGTGGACAAATCAGGGTCGGTGACATGCGCGACAAGCCCATGCCAGCCGCCATAAATGCGGTCGTATCTTTCCAGCCCGTTGCGCAGCGCGGTAACGGCGGCTTCCTGGAGATGCGGGCTGAGGCTGGTATGCACGATCAGCCCGCCTTGGTTGACGGTATCCTGACCGAAACGCTGGGTAAGCTCAGCCCTGACGGCATCGGCAAAATACCCGGCATCGGGCACGCTGAGGGGTTCGGCCCCGGCGCGTGGCAGCAGTGGTTCGGCGGTCGCGGCGTTTGCCTGTGCTTGGGTGATGTCGCCATCGGCGAGAATGCGGGAGATCACGAAATTACGGCGCGCCAGAGCGTCTTGCGGGTGCAAAAACGGGTCGTAACCGCTGGGCGCCTTGGGTAAAGCGGCGAGCGAGGCGGCCTGGGCGAGGTCGAGTTGGCTCAGTGGTTTGTCGAAATAGGTCTGTGCCGCGGCGGCGATGCCGTAGGAATTATTACCGAGATAGATCTCATTCAAATAAAGTGTGAGGACCTGTTTTTTGGTCATCACGCTGCTCACGCGCATCGCGAGGATAGCCTCCTTTATTTTGGTGGCGAAGGTGATGTGGTTGTCGAGCAGCATGTTCTTGACCACCTGCTCGGTGATGGTGGAGGCCCCGAGCGGGCGGTGGCCGGAGCCGATGCGCGAGATATCGGTCAGCCCGGCGCGGATGATGGAAAACGGGTTGATACCGGGTTCCACCCAGAAGAGCCTGTCCTCGGCCGAGATGAACGCCTGCGCCACCATCGGCGGGATCTGGTTATAGGGCACGTAAATCCGGTGCTGGCTGCCGAGATCTGAGACCAGTTGAAAATTATTGGCGTAAACCCGGCTTTCCAGCGGGGGTTCATAGGTTTTCAGCGTCTCGACACTTGGCAGGCCGGACGAGAAAACAAAAAACGCGATGCCGCCCGCGACGATGAGGACGATGACGCCGAAAAACGCCAGCCGGTAGAGCCCGAAGACGAAAAACCGCGCGAGGGTGCCGCCGAGCCCCGGACGGCGCGGCTTACGGGGCGGCTTGCGGGGCGGTGCTGGCGGCTTTTTCGGCGGCGGGCGGCGGGTAGGGGCGAGGCGTTCGCCAGCGTGGAAGGGGTCGGTGGGCTCGGGCATGCCCAGGCTCATAGCACCGGTTGCACGTCTTGCCGAGGTTGCGCGGCGATGACGCTATCCGGCGACACGCCAGCCGGATTGTCCGGAAAAATAATGGTCGATGGCATCGGTCAGCCGGGCGGCGATGAGCGCCCGGTGCGCCGGGCTTTTCAGCAGGGCCTCATCCAGCGGGTTGGTCAGGCAACCCATTTCAAGCAATGTGTTGGGTGTGGAGGGGTCGCGCAGAACCGCGAAATTCGCGCTTCGCATCGGGTCTGGCAGCAATGGGATGACACCGGTGAAGGATTGCACGATGTTATGCGCGAAGGTGGCCGAGCCCAGGCGCGTGGCGCGGCTCTCCAGGCTGGCGAGAATGTTCATAACCTGGGGAGACACGCCGGCGATGTGCCCGGGGGCGAATTTATCGGCGCTGTTTTCATCCGCCGCGACACCGGCGGCCAGAGCGTCAGAGGCTTTATCCGACAAGGTGAATACCGAGGCGCCGCGCATATCAGGCTCTGGCAGATGGTCGCAATGCAGGGCCAGGAACAAATTGGCGTTGGCGGCTATCGCATCGGCCACCCTGGCCTCGAGCGTAACAAAAACATCGGTCGTGCGGGTCATGCGCACGCGGTAGCGCCCGGTGGCTTCCAGCTTGCGGCGCAGCTCCAGGCCGGAGGCGAGCGTGATGGTCTTCTCATAAGTGCCATCCGGGGCGATGGCGCCGGGGTCGTGACCGCCATGGCCGGGATCGATCATGACCAGCGGCAGCCGCGATGCGGCGCGAGACCGGCCCGGTGCCACCGCCGCCATGGCCAGAGCCGCCGCCATCCGGCCAAAGCCACGCCGGGTGAAATCACAGGTCATGCACATGAGGACCGATCTATCATGACGGTTTGGGCGTGGCCATCTTGCCCTTGGCACCCGCCCTCCGCTATAGCTCCGCCTACGGAGTGTAGCTCAGCCTGGTTAGAGTACTGTGTTCGGAACGCAGGGGCCGGAGGTTCGAATCCTCTCACTCCGACCAAAAAAACAATTGATTTATAATGTTTTTTTACCGCCAGCAGGCGAATTGCAACAGCACCCAGTTGGCCTTTTGAACACAAGCGATCACACCGTTGCCTTGAGCCAAAATGTTGGCCAAAAAGTGAGATTGAGTTTTAATGGCAAAATATTTGTATGTTTTCTATTGTTCCCAATTGTGGAACATGTTAGACAATGCCCATGCAAATTTTGTCTAAACGCACACTTCGGCTTTTTTGGGAAAAACATCATCAAGCAGAGTCGCCATTAAAGACATGGTTCATGCTTACGAGCAAAGCTCGATGGTCAAACTTTATTGAGGTGAAAGCGACTTTTAACTCAGCGGACCAGGTTGGCGACAGCCGCGTAATTTTTGATATCGCGGGCAATAAATACCGTCTGGTCGCTCGCGTTTCGTATGCCTATGGCAGGGTGATGGTAAAATTCATTGGAACTCACGACGAATATAACGACATAAATCCGGAGACAGTATGATGGAGATTCGACCGATTAAATCAGAGGCTGATTACGACTGGGCTCTGCAAGAAATCGAGCAATATTTTGATAATGAACCGGCGCCTCACAGCGAGGCAGCGGCTCGGTTCGACGTGCTCGCCACGCTTATTGAAGCGTACGAGGACAAAAAATGGCCGATCGATCATCCTCAACCCATCGAGGCGATCAAGTATGTTATGGCAA
>JAQNCU010000265.1 GCA_029077775.1 Acidocella sp.
GGCCCGTCGCCATGGTGTCGACCAGGCTCTGTGGCTCGCGGCAGGCGAGATCGGCCAGATAGGGCGCGTTGCCACCCAGGCAGTCGAGCATCGCGGCACCCATTTGCGACTGCGCGAATCGCTGTTCGGCCTTGCCCAGCGCGGCGAAATCCGCCCGCAGTCGCGCTGCCGCCGCCATGTCGGCAGGGGCGGGCAGCGTCGGATTGAGCGATTCGGGTTGCATCTGGCGTGCATGACAAAATGAAGCGGCGCGCAGGTCAAGCCGGGCGCATTATCGCCGAGGCGTTCCACCAATTGGGCCGCATCATGCTGCTGGCGTTGTTGCTGCTGCTGTTGGGTGTCTGCGCGCTCGGCCTGCGGCTCTCCGCCGGGCCGATCGAGCTGCCAGCCTTGGCCTCCTGGCTGGCCACCGCCGTCTCCGGCCAGGGGATCAACATTACCGTGCAACGCGCAGACCTTGCCTGGGCGGGTTATACCGAAGGTGGGGGTGTGCCGTTTTATCTGCGGTTGGGCGGCATTTCCGTGCGCAATGCGGCACAGTTGGAGCTGGTGAATATCCCCTCGGCGCGGCTCGTGGTGGTGCCATCGGCTTTGTTTGGCGGCGGCGACCAGTCGCCCGTGCTGGTGAGCGGCACGCAGGCGCGGTTTAATGGCTCGAATGTACCTGTCACACTGGATGCAAAGCTGGCCATGGCGCGTGGCTTTGTGCTGGCACGGGCCGATATCCGGGTAACCCTTGGGCCGGGACGGCTGGGGGCTGGGCAGATGAGCGTGCCGATCAGCGGCGGCGGCTTTACGCTGGATTTCACGCCGCAGAGCGCGAGGCTTAGCCAGGGCATGTTGCATCTGGCGGCATCAGCCGGGGCCGCGCCGGTACTTGCCATCACCGGCACGGCGGCGCTGGACCATGTATGGCAGGCGCAGGTCCACATCACCGGCGACCGCGTGCAAGCCCGGGACCTGCCGCGCTACTGGCCGCCCGCTTTGATCCCGAAAACAAGGGACTGGGTGCTGCACAACATCACCGCCGGGACCGCAACCCATGGCGATTTCACGTTCAGCCTGTCGGCACCGCCGACACTGACCCGTATCGCGATTGCCAATGTCACTGGCGGGTTTGATGGTCGCGACCTCACGCTTGCCTGGCTGCCGGGTGCCATACCCATCACGGGCCTGTCCGGCCGGTTCCAGATGCCCGACCGTGACGAAGCACTGGTAACCGCGCAGGCGGCAACACTTGCAGGTCTCGTGCTGGACAAAGGCAGTTTCACCATCACAGGCATCGCCGGGCCGGAGCAGACCGGGCATCTGGATGTCGCGCTGCACGGCGGTGTGGCTGCGGCCTTGGGAGTGTTGGCGGCGCCGCCGATCAATTTGTTGCGTCATGCGCCGCGGCAAATCACCATGGCGCAGGGCGATGCCACCGCGACGGTGCGCGCGAACATTCCGTTCCGGCCACAGATCACGCTGCGCCAGGTTGATCTGCACGTCGAGGCGATGCTGCATAATGTCTCCCTGGCCCCGATGCTGCCGGGCCTGCCATTAACAAAGGGGGATTTGCGGGTGGTGGCCACAGGCACCACGCTGCGGCTTTATGGCGGCGCGCAATTCGCCGGGGCACCAATGCGGATCAGTCTGCTGGCGGGGCTTACGGGGGCTGCCGGGTTGCAGGATTTCACCATGGCGGGGGCGGCGGGGCCGGGGTTGATGGCGAGTCTGGGGCTGGCGCGGGAGTCTACCCTGGTCACGTTGGGTGCGGCGGCGGTGCCGTTTATGGTGCAGATCAGCCCGGCGGGCGGCACAGATAACACCGCGCAATTGGCCGCTTTGATACTGGATCTGACCCCGGCGAGCCTCGCCTTGCCGCGCTTTGGCTGGGCCAAAAAAGCCGGGCAGGCGGGCAGGGTCGATCTCCACATTATGCTGGATAAAGGTGCGGTCACGGGCTTGCGGGATGCGTCGGTGACCGCCCCGGACCTGGATTTACGGGTCAGGTCTGCGGGCGGGCGGATAATTATCGCGCGGGCCGATATCGGGCGCACACGGGCGCAAGGGCAGATCACCCCGCCGAACGGGCCCGGCCAGCCCTGGCAGGTCTTAGTTTCCGGCCCGATGCTGGACCTGCGCGCCATGCCGGATATGCCCGCGCACCCGTCCGCATCCGCGCCGCCAACTTCGCCGCCAACCCTGGCGCCAACCCCGGCGGGCAAGCCAACCGGGCCGTATTGGCAACTTAAATTGAATTTTGGCGCGCTTGCCCTCAGCCCGTCCCCGGCACCGGAATTGGCCGGTTTCACGCTCACCGCCACGGGCCAGGGCGGCACGATGCAGGGCGCCACCGGTGCGGCGGGCGGGGTGAGCCTGATAATCGGGCGCGATGCCGGGGGTCGCACGGCTTTGGGGCTGCGCACGGCGGATGGCGGTGCGCTGCTCAACGCGCTCGGGCTATCGCGCGAGATCTCGGGCGGTGATCTGGTATTGAACGCCGATTATGGTGCCGGGGCCGACACCCAAGGCCGGCTGACGCTCAAACACTTCCGGTTGATGGATGCGCCGGTTTTCACCAAGGTTTTGCAGGCGGCGACGATCTATGGCGTGGGCGCTGCCACCTCTGGCCCGGGCCTGTCATTCGCGCGCGCGGTCGTGCCGTTCAAAATGACCGATGATGCGCTGTATCTGGATGGCGCGCGGGCCTTTTCCGCCTCGCTCGGCTTTACGGCCTCGGGGCGGATCGCGCTCGGGCATGACGATATTGACTTGGATTGTACCATCATCCCTGCTTATGCGTTGAACGCGCTACCGGGGAAGATCCCGCTGCTCGGGCATTTATTCACGGCCGAGGCTGGCGGCGGGCTGTTTGCCGTGCGTGCGCATGTCACAGGCAGCCGCGCTGACCCGCAAATCAGCGTCAACCCGCTCTCCGTGCTCGCGCCTGGGGTGCTGCGTGATGTGTTTGGCGGGAGCGGCGAGAGCGCGCCGCCGACCACCGGTGGTGCTGTGAAATAATCAGGCGGTGCGGTCGATCGCCTCAGCCGGGGCAGGGGCTTTGGCGACAACCACCATGCCCGGACGCAGCAGACGGCCATTCAGCAGCCATGTCTGACTCCAGGCCTGGATGATCGTGCCGGGCTTGTGGCTGTCATGCTCCTGTTCGGCCATGGCCTGGTGGTGGTTGGAATCGAACATCGCGCCGGTCGGGTCGATGCGGGTGATGCCGTTACGTTCCAGAAGCGAGACGAAAGACCGCTCGATGCCCTCAAACCCGTCACGCAATTTGGTAACGATCTCGGGTTCATCGGCGTCGCGCGCGGGCAGGCTGTCGATCCCGCGTTTGAGGTTTTCGGCGGCCTCCACCACGTCACGGGCGAATTTCTGCACGGCGTAAAGCCGCGCATCCTCAACCTCGCGCTTGGTGCGGGCGCGCAGATTGGCCATTTCAGCCTCCGAGCGCAGCCATTTATCGCGCATCTCCTGGAGTGCGCCCTCCAGCGCCATGATCTGCGCCGCCGGATCCAGCGTGATCTCCGGCGCGGCAGCATTGTCAGGGGTAGGTTCGGCAGGGGTGTAGGTTTCAATCTCTTCGGTCATGAGATAAATTTAAGCGAACCGGCGGCCTTAAACAAGATATCCGGATGCTGGAACATTCAGGGTCATTCCTGCTGCCAGACGCGCCATGCGCCCAAAGCCGACATTGGGGTGGCGTTTTTGGCATCGGTTTCCGCGAGGCGCAGGGCGATGCGCGCGCGCTCGATCATCGTGGCCGGGTCATCGCCGCTGGCTGATTTGCGGGCGGCGACGCCCACCATGATCGCGGATTGCTCCGGCAGCATCCCGGGGAAGGTTGCGCAGAATTTGGCCGCGCGCTCAGCCCCGGTCAGCTGGTCCATCCCGTCGCACCACAGCCCGATGGTGGTGGCGTCGAGCCGTCCCAGAAGGTCGGTGGGGCGCATGATGTCGCGCAGTTCATGGGCCACGCGGATCGCGACCGGGGCGATGAGCAGGGGTTTTACCCGCGCGAACCCTAGGCATAGCAGGGTGCCGGGCAGACCCTCAATATCCAGCCGGTCGCAGCGCCGGGCGATTTCGGCGCTGAAATTGCGGGCCGACCACAGCCCGGTCTGTTCATCGAGCGACTGGCCATGGGTGAACGCGGTGTTCGCGACGTCCTCGGCATGACGCTCCGGTAAATCGAGGTCCGGCGTGTTGAGGTCGAACAAGATGCCGTAGGTGCCCACGACCGCGCCATCGGCGATGCGCGGCGCCATGGACAGGCGATAAATGCCGGTCTGGCCATCAGGTTGCACCATCTGGATGGTGCCATGCCAGGCGACGCATTCAACGCAGATGGTGGTGATCACGGTACGGAAATGACCGACGCTGATCGCGTCTCCGGTACCCCCGGGCGCGTTGGTGCCGGAGAGCAGCGTCGCGGCCTCCACCCCGAGCAGCCTGGTGGCGGGCTGGCCCATGATCCGGCCCGGCCCGAAGGCGGTAAACCGGCCCATCGGGTCGGTCTCAAAGGCAAGGTCGGTCAGCATGGAGGCGACCGAAAGCCATGAAGCCTCCCGCCTTGCGCTGTTGATGACCGGGGTGGCGTGGGCATTTGGTGGTCTGATCATGAG
>JAQNCU010000266.1 GCA_029077775.1 Acidocella sp.
TGGTTGCGCATCAATTTGCTCACCGCCGCCACCATTTCCGGCATCAGCCCCGGTGCGAGGCGGCTCAGGGCCGCCGTATCCGCCTCGTAAGACAGCAGCCAGTCCCGTAGCCCGCCCACGGTCATATGCGCCACGGGCTTGAATGCGGCGTCGTCATGCGTATCGAAGATCAGCCGCGTGACCTCGTCATCCTCATACGGGATCAGCATTTCATCAAAAAACGCACCCAGCGGTAAATCCGCCAAAGCCGCCCGCGCCGCCACACGCTGCGCATCGCTGTGCGCCGCCAGCCCTGCCAGCTCATCGCCCGAGCGCCTGGCCGAGGCGCAGGCGAGCAGCGTTTTTAGGTCTTCAAATCGATAGGTCTCACCACGGAAGGAGCTGACATAACGGGCCATGCCGCTATGAGACACGGAAACCTAAAGGCGCGCAACGGAAAAGGGGCGTTACACCTTGGCGCTGGGGCGGGCGCCTATCCGGTCCCGCCAGGCTTGCACATGGGTGAACCCGGCTTCGGCGGGTTTGAATTTCATCAGCCGGGTGAACTCGATCCCGCAAAACGCGGTGATATCGGCAATGCTGAAGGCATCGCCCGCGATGAACGCCTGGGTGGCCAGACGGCTCTCCAGCACGGCCAGTCCCTGCAGGAATTTGTCGAATTGTTTGGCGCCATAATCAGGGAATTGCGGCACTTCCAACGTGGCGAGACCGGGATGCGTATGGCGGATCCAGGTTGCCAGCGGTAGCAGGAGATAAAATTCCATATGCCTGTCGGCCATCTCGATAAAGGCGCGGGCCTCTGGGGTTTCGCCCATCAGGTTCGGTGCGGGCGTAATCCCCTCCAGATAGCCGCAAATCGCGCGCGTCTCGCTCAAATGCCGCCCGTCATCAAGCTCCAGAATCGGGATACGCGCCATCGGGTTTTTCATTATAAAGCCGGGCGTTTTATGCTCCAGCCCGTTCAAATCCACAGTAATTTCCGTAATCCCGGTGATCGCCTTCTCGGCGATGAACATCTGCACCCGGCGAGGGTTCGGCGCGCGCGGCGACATATAGAGTTTCATAATATTATTATACCCCAGATTTATCTGATTGCCCGGTCTCCACCATCACCCGCGCGCGGGCAGCGAAGACCCGGGCCTGCTCATCTTCATCCTGGGTCAGGTCGATCTTCGAGGCGGGCCGCAAAATCCCGCGCTGCACCGCCGGGCGGGCGCGGATCGCATCGCGCCAGCGCCGCAGATGCGCCATGTCCTCGATCTCGACACCCGACCAGCGATGCGTGCGCACCCAGGCCCAGTTGGCGATATCTGCAATCGAATAATCCCCGGCGAGGTATTCATGATCCGCCAGATGCCTGTCCAGCACCCGGAACAACCGCCGGCATTCACCCTGGTAGCGGTCGATGGCAGGTTGAATCTTCTCAGGGAAATACCGGAAAAACACATTCGCCTGCCCCATCATCGGGCCGATGCCGCCCATCTGGAACATCAGCCATTGCAACACCACCGAGCGTGCTTTCGCCCCCGCTGGCAGCAACGCCCCCGCCTGTTCGGCCAGATAAATCAAAATCGCACCGGATTCAAAAACCGCGAAATCATCCGCCGCGCGATCGACGATCACCGGAATGCGCCCGTTCGGGCAGAGCTGCAAAAACCAATCCTGCTTCTGCGTGCCCGTGGCGAGATCGATCTCGTGCAGGGTATAGTTCGTGCCCAACTCCTCCAGCGCGATGGAGACCTTATGCCCGTTCGGCGTGGCGGCGGTGTACAGATCGATCATTGGTGTTTCCTGTTATTGTTTTTAAAATTTTGGAATTTGTCATTTACTACCGAATTTTTTCGTGAGCCAATCAAAAACCATCCGTTGTTCGTCTCTTCCTGCCCGTCTGATTTGTGAGAGTAGCCAGATGACGGAGGGCTTCTCGCTGGTCAAGTTTTTTGCCCCCTGGTTACAGCCAGAGCAAAGCGTGCGGAGGTTGGATAGCTCATCTCGTCCACCAAGGCTCTTGTCAGTGATATGGCCTACATGCAGCCTCACTTTGCGCGCCGTTGCAGGGTCAATTTCGCCGGGAGTAAGCCCACACATCTGGCAGGTAAATCCATTGCGGTCGAGTATCTCCGCCCGCAATTTAGCCGAGAGTGTTCGGGTAAAATGTACATCCGGACGCGGCCTTGGTTGTTCCTTCAGCATGTATTGACCCGGCTTCAATTCTGCACTGTCGTTATGGCTGATGATCGGCCAGCGGTCTTCATCTCGCAACTCTCTGAGGCGTCGCGCCCACTCGCTCACATTGTCACCAGCCGCATGTTTCAGATCATGCGATGTGACAACGCGACCGATATTGGCGAGCAGAAACTGCCTGATTTTTTCTTTTGCCCCCGGTTTACGCAATTTTTTTCGGCTTTACGTCATGCGTGGCGGTGGTTTGAACGATATGCGCCTTCAACTGCATCCCAATATATTTTGTGTAAGCAGGGGGTATGGCCTCGTTCAATTCACTTTTTTTCATCCAGGATATACCCATAGCCTCGCGCGCAGCCATGATCGTGCAATTTCCGCCTCCCGTAACCTGCACGAAATCAACCATGTCGTTCGTTTTCCCATAATGGGATTTTCGCTTGTCAAAGGTGTGAACCTTCGGATGTCTGCCATGCGGCGGGACAATGACGGAAAAATTAGTTTCGAACAGGCGGTGACGAAGAACACGTAACCCGGGAAACATTGTGCCACAAAGTATGACGGGGTTTTGAAGCGGTGCGCCTTCGACATTTTCAATAATGTAGGGCAGACCGGTTTTTATCAGCATGTCGCGCACAGGGTCGATTAATCTGGGCCAGGCATCGGCATTGCGATTACGTTTCGCCAGGTCTGAATATGCCTGACATGGGGGGGAGGCGTGGATGGCATCGAAACGTCCCAGAAATTCAGATGACAAGGAAAGCGCATCAGACTGGATGAACCGGTAGGGAAAATTTGGCTGTGGATCGATGTCAACGCCCACAACCTCAAAGCCAGCGTCTTGATAGCCTTTCGCGGCACCGCCCGCGCAGCAAAAAAGGTCGAGAAGTTTGTATTTTTTGTCTCCCCCTTTGCCGGATGGCGTGGGATTTGGCGATGTTTCAAAAAGGGCGGCGGGATGGCGCATAAAAATAATCCGGATTACGGTTCAATGGATAAGATTGCTGATCCACGGGCCACTCCTAACAGGAATTTCCGCATTAGATGGCTGGGCTTGGTTTTACCAATCGCGCGACTCCAGTTTACCGCACAAGGACCCTGAAAAACCAGAAATCTTCTCAAATATCCAAATTCGCCACCTTCAGCGCGTTGGTCACGATGAAATCCCGGCGCGGTTCCACCACGTCGCCCATCAGGGTCGAGAAGATCTGGTCGGTGTCCTCGGCGTCGGCAATTTTGACCTGCAAAAGGCGGCGTACTTGCGGGTCGAGCGTGGTTTTCCATAGCTGTTCGGGGTTCATTTCGCCGAGGCCCTTGAAGCGGTTGATGGCGAGGCCCTTGCGGCCATAGGTGAGCAGCGTGTCCCATAAAGCGGCGGGGCCGTGGATGGGTTTGGCCGGGCCGTCCACGCGCAAGGTGGCGTCGGTGCCGAATAATTCATCCAGCCGCGCCGCGCGTTCAGCCAGATAGCGGGCTTCGATGGTGCGCAGCACGGCGGCATCCACCTGGTAGCGTTCGGCAACGCCACGGATCATCCGGCCGAGCGACACGCCCGCCGCATCCGATGTCACCACCCAACCGCGTTCGGTGGGGGCGGCGTTGGCGTTCAACCGGGCGGCGAGCGCCTGGTCGCGCTCCGGGTTGCCCAGCGCGTCCAGGGCCAAAGTGCCCGTAATCGCCATTTGTTCCAGATAGGTCACCGGCAACAGGCGGGCCAGCGCGTTCAGCCGCTGTACGGCTTGGCCGATCCACGCCATTTCAGCGCGCAGATCATCGCTCTTCAGCACAACACCGCGCGCGGTTTGCAATTCGGCCTCAGCCAAAGCGCGCTCCAGCAAATAGGTCTCCAGCGCGTCATCGTCTTTCAAGTACCGCTCCTCATTGCCGCGCTTGGCGCGGTACAATGGGGGCTGGGCGATGTAGAGATAGCCGTTTTCGATCAGCTTGGGCATCTGCCGATAAAAAAACGTAAGTAACAATGTGCGGATATGCGAACCATCAACATCGGCGTCCGTCATGATGACAATGCGGTGGTAGCGCAATTTGCTCTCGTCGAAGCCGCCCTGCTCGGGCTCGCCCCGGCCAATGCCTGTGCCAAGGGCTGTGATCAGCGTGCCGATCTCCTGGCTGCCGAGCATTTTATCGAAACGCGCGCGCTCGACGTTCAAAATCTTACCCTTCAGCGGCAAAATCGCCTGGTATTTGCGGTCCCGCCCCTGTTTGGCCGAGCCGCCCGCGCTGTCGCCCTCGACCAGGAAAAGCTCCGATTTCGCGGGGTCACGCTCCTGGCAGTCGGCGAGCTTGCCGGGCAGCGATGAGATGTCGAGCACACCCTTGCGGCGCGTCAGCTCCCGGGCTTTGCGCGCGGCCTCCCGGGCGGAGGCCGCATCCACCACTTTCTGGACGATGGA